>CAZOJA010000247.1:0-3739 GCA_964579955.1 uncultured Veillonellaceae bacterium
GGAGTCGCTGGAACTGGCGAAAGGCTATGTCGCGGAACTGGGGCTGAACAATGTGACATTTGCGCCGGAAGAAGCGGCGACCTACGATATCATCGAATCCAGCCGGCCGCTGAACCAGTTGCCAGAAGCAAAATCGTTCTTGCAACAGTTGCGGCGCAAGCTGGCCATTCCTGGCGTTGTTTCCGTTTCCGCCGAAGCAGTATTTGGCGGTTCGCGATTTGAAACGTTGCAGGCGGCGGCAGGGCTTCTGCGCACAGCGGAATCCGGCGAGACGGAGCTGCAAAGTGCAATCGCCGAAATCTTGACAGTACTGGATGCGCCGGCTGAGCCGGGGTTGTGGAACATTCCCGATCTGGCCCAGTTGACGGCGGAAGCCGGTTTCCGCATCGCCGCTTTGATTCATCCCGACAATTATGAACCGGCTCGCTTTATCGAGTCGCCGGCACTGCAAAAACTGACGTCTAATTTGTCTGTAGTGGAAAAGGCCTGGCTGACGGAAGTGATGCTCGGTCAGTCGCTGCGTCATCGCTTGGTGCTCGTCCCGGCGGAGAACGATACTGTAATGCCGCAAATGGTCGATGCCGAAGCCGCTCGTTACATCCCGCATCCCTCGCCTTATGCCAAGGTGGAACCGGCGGAGGGCGGCCGCTTCCAGTTTAGCCTGAACCGACAGCATTTGCTGCTGCATCCGGCGCTCGCCAGCGAAGCGATCGAGGCGCCGCAGGAGATGGTGCGCATATTCCAGGCAATCAACGGCATGGCGACGTTTGAACAGATTTATCGCCGGTTTATGCCGATGTCCTGGGACGTGTTCTGGCATTTTATGAACCTGTTGGCGGAAAACGGGTTAATTACACTGCACAGGGAGGCAACCGGACATGGAACTGTATGAGAATATCGACGCCATCGAGCGGCATCTGTTTCGGTATGAGATCAAGGAGGCCGGCGCCAAGTTGGCCGAGACGACGGGGCACCTGGCCGAACTGCTGGCAGGCTGGCCGCCGGACGGAATCCGGGATCTGCAGGAAGTGCTCGGCGTGATCATGAATGGCATGCAGAACGCCGACTATCTGCTGGTGGCCGATGTCTTGCACTTTGAACTGAAACCGCTGCTCAGGAGGTCGATGGCATGAAACCGACGAAAGCAATGCCGTTTAAAAATGCCGCGCCCGGTAAAGCCGCCTCCTTTGAGCAGCAGCTGCGCAGTTTTTCCAAGGCCGCTGCCACAGAAACGCCGCTGTTTTCGGTGGCGATGGAGCGCACCGATGGCGCTGCACTGAACTTCATGGTCGAAAAAGAACAGGCGCGCTGTTTTTTGCATAGTATTTACGACACCAAACGCGAAATGAAGGAAATGTTCCAGGGTGTGGACCGCGAGACGCAGACGCTGGTCATCTTTGGCATGGGAATGGGGCATGCGGTGGAGTATGCCGGCGAAAACCTGCCCAAGCTGGAAAAAGTGTTTATCGTCGAGCCGTCGAACACGATGCTGACGACATTGCTGCGGCAACCGGAAGTCGTGAAACGGCTGGCGAAGGTGCAGACGGTGACCTTTGTCTGGAATAAGGCGCCGGAACAGGTGGCTGGCGAACTGGCCGCCACGATCGATGAAAACGTCAAACGCAAATTCGCCATGGTATTCCATCTCAGTTACCGCTCTTTGTTCAAAGGCTATTACGAAATCATTTCGGACAAGATCGTCGACCATCTGCGGGCGATGCAGGTCAATACCGCGACGGCGCACAACAATATGTATTTTCGTACCCAAAACATCTTGCACAACCTGCGGGCGCGCAGCGTCGACATCCAGCGGTTGCTCGACCGGATGAAGGGTGTGCCGGCGATCATGGTGTCGGCTGGTCCTTCGCTCAATAAAAACATTCACCTACTGGAAGAGGCCAAACGTAAGGCGATCCTGATTCCGGTCGGCAGTGCGGTCAAAATCCTGCATAACAAAGGAATCAAGCCGCATCTGCGGGCAGCGTTCAGTCCCTACCCCGATGAAAATGTCGTTTTTGACGGCATTCCCGATTATGAAGGAATTCCGCTGCTCTACTCCAATACGCTCGATTACCTGGTGGTAAAGAAGTACAATGCGCCGAAAGCCCGCATGGTGATGGTGGGTGATCTGGTCAGCCGCTATTTTTATACGTTGACCGGCTTGAAGCACACGCTGGTCGAGGGCGGCGGCACGATCGCCAACGTGACGTTCGATTTGCTCTGCCGGGCCGGCTGTGGCAAGGTGATCCTGACCGGGCAAGATCTGTGTCTGTCCGGATTGAAGATGTACGCCGATGGCTCCTGGTCCGACCCGACCTATACCGGGCAGGAGGCGGGCTTGATCAAGGTGCAGGATATTTTTGGCGAGACCGCCTATACGACCAAGCCGTTTTATGGGTTGAAGACCTCGTTTGAGCAGGCGATCGCCCAGTATCCGCACATCGATATTGTCAATGCGACCGAAGGCGGCGTGCCGCTGGCCGGCGCAAAAAATGTCTCGCTGCAAAGCGTGCTGGATAGTCTGCCGGAGCGACCGGAGATTCCTGAGCTGATTCGTGAAGCGTTCGCCGAGGAAGCGGATGCGGTGGAAGCAGAGCGCCGTTTGGACGAGGCGATGGCTCAGGCAGGCGAGCATATTGTGCAGGTGCTGGAATGCAATGACCGCTGGGTGGGCGAACTGCAGGGAATAGCGGCAAATAAGCGAGGCTTCAGCCGGGTGTTGGCGGAACTGCAGGAAATCAAGCGCCGCCGCGAAGAAGAATTGCAGGCCAATCAGCTATATGGTCAATTGATTCGCCACGAACTGAACACGGAGTTTGCCACGATTCGTCAGGCGCACCAATACGCCGGCGAAGATGTGGAAAAGAAAATCGACAGCGCGGCGAAAATACTATATGCCGAGATGCGAAAAGTCCATGAATACGCCGGATTCTTCAAGGAATCGCTGGCGCGGAGCAAAGGAGGGCTATAACGATGGATGGGTTGAAACGTTGTTCCCGGTGCGTGACGCCGGAGACGCATGAGACGATCTTTTTCGATGGCGAGGGCGTCTGTAACGTCTGCCGCCAACACGACCATAAACAGGAACAGATTGACTGGGATGCCCGCAAGCTGGAGTTTGGCAAGATCATCGAGCAGTACCGCGGCCAGGGCGACTATGATTGCTTGGTGCCGTTCAGCGGCGGCAAGGACAGCACCTTTACCTTGTATACCCTGGTCAAGGAGTATGGATTGAAGCCGCTGGTGATTTCGTTTGACCACGGTTTCTATCGGCCGACGGTGCAGGAAAGCAAGTTGCGCACCTATCGCAAGCTGGGGGTCGACGTGCTGCAGTTCACGCCGAACTGGAAGGTTGTCCGCAAACTGATGCTGGAGAGCCTGACGCGTAAGGGCGATTTCTGTTGGCATTGCCATACCGGCATTTTTGCCTACCCGATGCATGTCGCGGTGAAGTACAAGGTACCGCTGGTGATCTGGGGCGAGCCGAGCGCCGAATATACTTCCTACTACTCCTACGATGACGGGATCGAGTCAGTCGACGAAGAACGGTTCAACCGCTTCGTCAATCTGGGCATCACCGCCGAAGACATGGTCGGTATGCTGGATGGCGAGGTGACCTTGCGTGATTTGACGCCGTTCACGTATCCCAAGTTGCGGGATTTGAAGGCGATCAACTATCGCTCGTTCTGCCTGGGCAGCTATATCCCCTGGGATGTGAAGAAGCAGGCCTGGATTATCA
>CAZOJA010000248.1:0-3728 GCA_964579955.1 uncultured Veillonellaceae bacterium
ACAAACTGCCGATTGCGTTCAATATCGGCTGGTATGAGCAAAAAGCGGTCATCGTGCTGCTTGCGCTGTTGTATCTGGGCGTGAAGAACATTCACCTTGGGCCGACGCTACCGGGCTTCCTGTCGCCAAATGTCGCCAAGGTGCTGGTGGAGACCTTCGGCATCGCCGGAATCGGCACTGTCGACGAAGATATCAAACTGTTCCTTGGCGCATAAGCGAATCATCCCATGCCAGGCAGCCCCGTTCGGCTTCGAAATGGTTTCGGACTCCGGCGGGGCTGCCGCCGTTTTTAAGGGGGAAAGAATTTGAGTTGCGCTGACATTCGGGACGAAGGATATGCCTATAGTCCGCCGAGTGAAGACAAGGGGCTGGTGCTGCGGGTGGCGATCGGCTGTTCGCACAATGCCTGCACCTTTTGCGGCATGTATCGCAATGTCGGCTTTCGCATCCGCGATTTGGCGGAAATTTTGCCGGAAATCCACGAAACCAAAGAAATCAAACCCAACCTGAAGCGGGTGTTCCTTAGCGACGGCAATGCCCTGGCCGTTCCTACGGAAAGGCTGTTGCAGATCATGCAACGGCTCAAGGCCACTTTTCCGGTGCTGACCACGATTTCCTGCGCGGCCCGGGCCGATGATCTGTTGGCAAAGTCGGCGGCCGAACTGGCCGAACTGCGGGCAGCCGGGTTGTCGCTGGTTTATCTGGGCGTGGAGAGCGGCGATGATGAGGTGCTGCGCAGCATCAACAAGGGCGTGAGCGCTGCGGATGTGGTGCAGGCAGGGCAGGCGGCCGATGCGGCGGGGATCGATCTTTCCACGATGATCATCCTGGGGCTCGGCGGCAGAAAACGCAGCGAACCGCATGCGCTGCACACCGCCGCTGTCCTGAATGCGATTTCGCCAACGATGCTGGGCATCATGACGCTGCTGCCGAGAGTTGGCACTCCCCTGGAGCGGCTGGTGGCCGGCGGTCAATTCGAACGACTGGACAGAAAAGAGACGCTGCAGGAGCTGTTGATGCTACTGCAACGTCTGGAAGTACGGCGACCGGCCATATTGCGGGCCAGCCATTTATTCAACCATCTAGCGCTGGAAGGCGACTTGCCGGAAGATAAGGCGGCGCTGATCGCCAAGGTGCAGGTCGAGATGCAAAAAGATCCGGCGTTGGCCAAGGAATTGAGCTACAAGAACTACGGGATATTTTAGCTGAATTCCAGTTCGATCCGCGTTCCGGCGCCAGGTTTGCTCACGACATTTTCGCTCGGTTTGTGCCAGTCATTGGGAGCTGGCGGCTGCCTGGCGACAAAAGGATTCAAGAACCGCTAAATTCGCTGAAATTGACAAAATCGAAACGCTCCAACTTGATCCAAGGCGGCGTCATTTGCAGTACTTTCCAGAAAAACGCTGAACTCCTTGCTGCCCAATAATGTACTACAACTTTCTGGAGTATATCCTAATAAGCATTCTTTCAGCCCTATGCAGCGTTTGGCGCTTTGGTCAAAACAGGAGGTGTTGTGACGAGATAACCGATGCAGATGCAAATTGGGCGAGTATTGACAAATGGTTCTTGAATTTCCAAGAGTAATGAAAGGGAAGTGATGCAAAATGCGTCTAAATGTTGGGATGAAGATCGCTTTGGGGTTTGGGATCGTCTTGATCATCCTGTTTATCATGGGCGGGTATTCGTATTATAAGGCGTCGGAACTCGATGATTTGACCAGTGATTTGGCACGGGCGAATCGACGGGCCAGTGCAGCGGCAAACACCAGGTTTACTTTTACTAGCGGTGTGTTGGCCGCGCGAGGATATATGGTATATGGCGACGAAAATTTTGCCAAACAAACGGAACAGCTTTTTGACACCGCGGTCAAAGGTTTTGGCATAATTGCCGAAAACTCCAGAAATTCCAAAGTAAAAGAAGCGGCGGCCCGAGCAGAAGAAAATCTGCTGAAGTATAAAGATGGCGTTGTCAAGCAACTCTTTCCTGCAGTTCGCGAATATCACGCACTGAAAAAATCGCCTTCAGCCACCCTTGCGTCGTTAAATCAAGCGGAACAGAAGTACATTGTCATTGGTCAACAGTTAGTAACGTTGACCGGCAATGTAACAAAAGAACTGGCAGAAATTCTCGAAGAAGCAAATTCGGTCACCCAAAATCGGGTTGACAAGGCGGATAAAGATACTTCTGCCTTGCGGCAGGTCATGTTGATACTGACAGTTGTTTCGTTGGCGCTGGGAATCCTGGTCAGCGTTTTCCTGACCCGTCTTATCACCAAACCACTCAAAACGGTGATTGAACGGGTGGATAAAATGGCTGCCGGTTATTTTGACAAGGACATGGACAAGGAGTCTCTGTCGCGCGGCGATGAATTTGGCGACATGGCCCGTTCGTTTGACAAGATGATTCGCAGCACGCGGGGGCTGATCCGTCAGGTGTCACAGTCCTCCGAGCAACTGGCTGCCTCCAGCGAACAATTGACCGCCAGTTCCCAGCAATCGGCGGAAGCGGCCAACAATGTGGCGCAATCGATTCAACAGGTGGCGATGGGCAGCGAAAAACAGGTCGGTGCCGTAAATGAAACCTCGGCGATTGTCGAAGAAATTTCCGCCACCATGGAAGAAGTCGCGGCAACAGCCGGTGAAATGGCAACATTATCGGAACAAACCGCAAAGGCCGCTTTGGAAGGCAAAACTTCGATTGAAACGGCTGTCTCGCAGATGGGCGCGGTTAGTAATGGTTCCAAACAGGCGCAACTGGCTGCCGAGGAATTAAAGGTCAGTTCGGCACAGATCGGCGAGATTGTCGGTTTGATTTCGACGATTGCCGGGCAAACCAATCTGCTGGCGCTCAACGCTGCGATCGAAGCAGCGCGGGCCGGAGAACAGGGACGTGGCTTTGCCGTAGTGGCGGAAGAAGTGCGCAAACTGGCTGAACAATCTGAAGCGGCGGCGCATCAGATCAAAGAACTGGTTGACAAAAACCATGGCAGTATCGGCAATGTGGTTGGCGCGATTGACGTGGCGATTCGCGACATTACTCAGGGTGTTGACCTGGTGAACGTGGCAGGCAATAATTTTGCCGCGATCAACAACCAGATCAACCAAGTGACGGAACAGGTGGCTGTGATTGCCAAGGCGGTCAATGAAGCGGCGATCGGTAGCCAGCGGATTGTCAGCTCGATCAAGGAAGTCGAGAATCTCAGCCGCGATGCGGCAGCTGAATCGCAGAACGTTTCGGCGGCGACCGAAGAACAATCGGCGTCGATGCAGGAAATCGCTGCATCGAGCCAGGCGCTGGCAAAACTGGCCGAAGGCTTGCAGCAGGAGATATCCAAGTTCCATATTTAACTAACGTACAAACGCTATGACGGGTTCGATTGAATCGAACCCGTCATTTCTTTCAAACAGACAATAATTTTTTGGACTTTTGATGAAAGAACTTTTTGCGAATTCAATCGGTGCTACCGATTGAATCTCTAAAGTATCCATTATCGGTGGCGCTATCCGTTCTGAATACAATAAATCGAGATGTTTGATGATGTGAAAGTGCGCAAAACCCTTCTAAAAATATTTCTAAAAACCGGTTCAATAATCATCCGAAAGCATCTTGCCTTTAATCGTGAAAGTGGCTGCCATTGCTAAAGAGTCAGCATTTATCTTCACTCTTTTTCTCAAATGGCATTCAAGAGGTCGCCGGTTCGATCCCGACTACCTCCACCACTTTAAAGA
>CAZOJA010000249.1:0-3723 GCA_964579955.1 uncultured Veillonellaceae bacterium
CGAACCTGGACGTGCTGGACGCGCAGGTGGCGCTGACCACGGCCAAGAACAACTATCTGAAAGCCATGTATGAGTTTAACAACTTCCGGGCCAAGTTGGACAAGGCCATGGGAATTCCGGTGAACTAACGCAACTTTTTGGAACTGAATCCGTGTCCGAGGACCTCCGCCGCATCCTGAACGATCATGAATGCGTGGGGGTCCGTTTTTTCGGCGATGAACTTGATTTTGGCGATCTGGGTCAAGGTCACGACCACGAACAGGACTTTTTTGCCCTGGCCGGTATAGGCGCCGGTACCTTCGAGAAAGGTGGCGCCCCGGCCGACTTCATCAAGGATCGCTTCGGCGATGTCCTCGTTTTTGTCGGAGATGATCATGATCGTCTTTTTCCGGTTCAGGCCCTCGATCACCGCGTCGGTGACCTGCGAACTGACAAAGAACGACAACAGCGTGTACATGGCCGGCTTGACGCCGAACAGCGCGGCGGCGACAACCATCAGGAACACGTTGATCGAAAAGCCGACAAAACCGACATTGAGTGAGTAATATTTTTTTATAATCGTGGCAATGGTATCGGTTCCGCCGGCGGAACCGCCGACACGGAAGATCATGCCGCCGCCGATGCCGCTGATGACCCCGCCGTAGATCGAAGCCAGCAGGGTATCGTCAATGAAATGCAGATCCGCCAAAAAACGGGTTGCATCGGTGGCAACCGAAAAAATCACCATGCCGAATATGCCGCAGATCACATAATCCCGGTCCAGCAAGCGGTAGGCCGCATAAAAGATCGGGATGTTCAGCAGGATGATCTGGATGCCGATCGGCCACTGGAACAGAAAGTATAGGATCATGGCGACGCCGCTGACGCCGCCGCTGAACAATTGATGCGGGATTAAGAACGTATTGATGCCGACGCCGGAAATGAAGGCGCCGAGCGCCACCATCGAGTATCGCCAGAATTGTTTTTTCCATTGCATATTCACTTCATGCCTCCTGAAATGGGCGTTTTGCCGGCGGGGGATTCCGGTTGCCTTCCTTATTATACCGTATCTGTCCGGCGGTGCAATCACTTGTCCGGAGTGGCCCCGGTCTGAACATTGTTGCGCAAATATAAAGAAAATGTTCGAAAAGGTTGCAGGCGGGGCAACTTCTGCGTAGAATATAATACGAAGTAAATTGCATCGAATTTTGGTTCTGCACTGCGGGGAGGTACGCAATGCCCGAAACAGAGGCGAGCTGGTCACAAAAAGCTTTTGCCAAAATCAACCTGACCCTTGACGTGTTGGGCAAACGCGCCGACGGTTATCACGAGGTGTCGATGGTCATGCAGGCGATCAGTTTGCATGATACGGTCGATTTTCACAAACGGGCCGCAGGCATCAGCCTCAGCTGCAATGCAGCCGATCTTCCCTGCGATCACGGCAATCTGGCGTTTCGGGCCGCCGCGTTGTTGCAGCAGGAATGCGGCGTCACCGAGGGGGTTCATATTGAACTGGTCAAGCGGATTCCCCTGGCGGCCGGACTGGCCGGTGGCAGCAGCGATGCCGCAGCGGTTCTGCGTGGACTGAACCAGCTTTGGCAGCTGGGACTTGGCCAGCAGGAACTGGAACGACTGGCCGCGCGACTGGGGTCGGACGTGCCGTTTTGCTTGTGGGGCGGTACGGTTTTGGCAACCGGGCGCGGCGAAGTATTGCAACCCTTGGCCGATTATGCCGGAATCGGCGTCGTGTTGGCGCATCCTCCGATTCCGGTTTCGACAGCTTGGGTGTACGGGCAGTTTAGCCAACGCCATACTGCAGGTGCCCAGCATAATGCGGCGATGCGGCAGGCGATCGGTCAGCGCGATTTTCCGGCGGTGGCGACCAACCTGTTCAACGCGCTGGAATCGGTTACCGAACCGGCTCATCCCCAGATTACGGCCATCAAACAAGCGATGCGCGACGCCGGCGCCAGCGGCGTGCTGATGTCCGGCAGCGGACCGACCGTGTTCGCGCTGACGCCTGACCGCCTTGCAGCCGAGCAACTGGCTGCGCGCCTTTCCCTCGGACCGGGGGTGACCATCCTGACTGCCGAAACCGTTGCAAGGGAGGAACAAATGAATGTCCCGTCGATTATTACCGGTCAAGCTTGACAGCTATAAGCCGCTGCGTGAAGTGGTTTATGAAACCCTGCGCGAGGCCATCCGCTCCGGCGCGTTGCCGCCGGGGGAGCGCCTGATGGAGATCCAGTTGGCCGAGGAACTCGGCGTCAGCCGCACGCCGGTCCGCGAAGCGATCCGCAAACTGGAACTGGAGCGGTTCGTCGTCATGCTGCCCAGGCGCGGCACCTATGTGGCGAACCTTTCGCTCAAGGACATCAACGAGGTGTTCGAAATCAGGTCCGCGTTGGACGGATTGGCGGCCGGGCTGGCTGCAGAACGGATCACCGAAGAGGAACTGGAGCTGATGGAACGTCTGCTCGTCGAAATCGCCGATCATATTGAGCAACGAAACAATCAGAAAATCGTCGAAGCGGACGAAGCCTTCCACGATATCCTCTATCGGGCCAGCCGCAACGAACGACTGGTGGGGATCATCTACAACCTGCGCGAGCAGTTCACCCGTTTCCGTTCGGTCTCGATCAATTACCCAGGACGGTTGCAGAATACGCTGGAGGAGCACAGACAGCTGGTGGAGGCCATCGCCCAGCGCAATGCCGAAGCTGCTCAGCAAAAAGCGCGTGAACACATCGAAAACGCGGAACAGACACTGTTGCTGGAAATGGATCAACTACGCAATTCCGGCTGAGGGGTTACATGCAGGGAGGGAACGAGATTTGGATAAAATCCGCCGTATGGATCGTCTCGTTATTCTGGCAAAATACCTGACGAACAAGCCTTCATATCTATATTCACTCGGGGAATTCGCCGAGTGCTTCGGCTGCGCCAAATCGACGCTCAGCGAAGATATCTCTTTGATTCGAACCGCGTTGGAGAACAGCGGCGCAGGTACCTTGGAGACGATTGCCGGCGCAGCCGGCGGCGTGCGATATCTGCCCTGCCGACCGGACGCCGTTGTCCATGAGATCCTGGTCAAACTGGCCACGGTGTTGTCGAGTCCCGACCGGATCATTCCCGGCGGATTCCTGTATATGTCCGATGTGTTGTTTTCGCCGGAACAGATGGTGGAAGCCGGCGAAATCTTTTTTCAGCGGTTTGCGCCGCTGGCGCCGGACTATATCCTCACCGTCGAAACCAAAGGGATTCCGCTGGCCCTGATGACGGCCCGCGCCTTCAATATCCCCCTGGTGATGGCCCGACAGGGCAATAAGGTGACCGAGGGTTCCACCGTCAGTATCAACTACCTGACCGGTTCGGCCAAACGGATCCAGACGATGTCGGTGTCCCGGCGGGCCTTGCCGTCAGGCGCCAAGGTGCTGGTGATCGACGATTTCATGAAAGCCGGCGGCACCGCCCGCGGCTTGATCGACCTGGCCAGCGAGGTGGGAGCAAAAGTGGTCGGCACCGGCGTGCTGATCGCGACCGACCAGCCGGAGAAAAAATTGGTCGATGATTTCACGGCGCTCCTGATGTTGCATAAGATAGACGAAACCTTGAAACAGATTGAGATTCGGCCCGCAATCTAAGCTTGCGGGATACAGGGGGAACGGAAAAGATGCAGGAAATGGTTGCGGTGATTCTGGCCGCAGGCAAGGGAACCCGCATGAAATCGGCTTTGCCCAAGGT
>CAZOJA010000250.1:0-3720 GCA_964579955.1 uncultured Veillonellaceae bacterium
AGAACCGCCTCAATCGATCGGGGCCCAGTTGCACAAGAACATGCACCAACATGACCAGTACCACGACAACGCCTGTAGGCCGGAAAAAAGACAAATATATTATTGAGACGACAAATAAGGCAATATCCTTTTTTCGTCGCGAATCGACGGCCTTAACCAAAAGATAAACACATAGTATCAACAAGCTGACGAAAAAACTGTCGGAAAGCAAATAAGTCGACCACAAGGTGACGTCCCAGTTATAAAGGTAAAACAGCCCGGCAATCACACCAGTGCGCTTGTTGAACAAAATGCAACCGATCTGATAAATCAGGATGATCGCCAGACTCGCGACCAACGCCTGAGTATATACGATCATCACCGGATTCTTGAACAGCGCCAGCAAACCTGTCAGCAACAGATTGTACCCGAGATAAAGGATCTCGTCGATGTTCATCCGAATCGTAAAATTCATCAACAAGCCTTGCGCATAGTTCAGGTACCAATCGCTGTCCTGCGATCTGGGCAGCCCTCTGCCGCTCAGTACCAGCCATAGCGGATGACTGAGTGTCCGATACAGCGAAAGCACAACCAGCGAAACAATCGGCAGGTGCTCCCATGACCAGAGTTTTTGCAAAAAATGGCGCACCCGGCAGTCTCGCTCCCCATCTTTCCTGTGCTTAATTACTTTACTTATATTACTACAGAAATTCCTCGCTTAACAGGGGGCATCAGACAAAGCCGCCGGAAAAGTTCACAGTTTTGTCACAAATTCGCCATCTTTCCGTAAACTATCCGCACTATAATGAATTATGAAGTCGGTTCACCAAGCCAGATACTCCCACCAGCAAACTGTGAAATGGAGGAATGATGGTTGAAAGCGAATGCGCCGAAAAAAATAGTCTGTTCGGTATTAATCAGCCTGCTCCAATTGGGCGGCAACGCCTACATTGCGGAAGCAGCTTCGCGGGAAGCTCCGCATCGTACCCAGCATGAATCGCGAGACACCCACGATCATTTCGACCGCCGAAACCACGAACGGATGTGGCAGGAAAAACGCGACTTTCAGCAGCGGGAACTTGCTCATTGGCGGCACCAGTCCGATCAGCGACGCGAACAGACCCTGAGACGGCACGAAAGAGAAAGCGAACGGGAGTGGCGGCACCGCCAGTGGTTGGAAGAGCAGCGGCTTCAACATCAGCGGGAAGAAATCCGCCACCGTCAGTGGTGGGAACACCAGCGCCACGAACAGGCACTGCGCCGCTTGTCGCATGAAAGCGAGCGTGAGTGGCGTCATCGCCAGTGGTTGGAAGAACAGCGTCACGAACATGAAATGCGACAAATCGAAATCCTCGTTTTGTCATTGCTGCTGCTCACCCGCTAATTCGCCAAAATGCACCTGATAATGTATACAAAAGTGGAACCGGCATCTTTTCCGGTTCCACTTTTTGTTGCCTGTCGTTGCTTGTGACCGCTCTAGGCAGAGCAAGCTTCGCATTCTTCCATCGAACTGACCTTTTCCTCCAACAACAGTATCAACCGATCTGATGTCAAACCCGATACCACTTCACCATCCAGTCGCACATTGGGTCCCCGGCGGCAACTTTTCAGACAATCGACCCTGCGAAGTTCAATTGCCTTGCGTATCGAATCAGGCAATGTTTCGATGGCTTCCATCAGTTCCTGGGAACCAAGCAGGTGGCACGAAGTGCCTTGACAGATTTCCAGTACTATCTTCTTCACTTTCATCCTCCTGCGGCCGATTAAGCGAGTTTCCCGACAAGCGGCAAAACTTGCTTGGCAAAAAAGTCGCGGGTCGTAGCCCCGGAAACGCTCTGCACCTCACCGTCGCCGATACGCACCGAAACCGCCTGCGTGCAATGTCCCAGGCAAAAGGCGGCCCGAGTGTCGACCTGGTCGGTCAGCCCATACTCCTCTGTCAGCTGCTGCAAAGAATTGATGACATTGTAGGATCCTTTGATGTGACAAGCGCTGCCTATACACACATTAATGATGATCATAGCATTCACGCCTTTCCGTGATAATGCACGTGCAATAACTTATGCACCTTGCCTTTGAGCAAGCCGCCGTAGAGCGCCATTACCACCGGGTTTTCCTCCGAGCGTTTGATCGTGCTCATCCGGTCTGTTTCATATAGCCCGGCGCTACGACGCTTCTTGCCTTCACTGTCGGTGACCGGCTGCCCGGCGCCGCAGATACAGCCTCCCGGGCACGCCATCACTTCAACAAAGTCATAGTGTTTTTCGCCGCGTTGCATCTTCTTGATCAAATTCTCGGCATTTTTTATTCCGCTGACAATGGCGATCTTCACTTCACGACCGTGATAATCCAAGCTTGTTTCCTTGACACCCTGCATGCCTCGAACCCCCGAGAAGGGAATTGCCCGCAGCGCCGGAACCGACTTGTCGTCAGAAATTCTGCGGATAACCGCTTCGGTCACGCCGCCGGTCACGCCAAAAATCACCCCGGCGCCACTGGTCGCACCAAACGGCATGTCGACCGCTTCCGGTTCGATCTCCGAGAAGACAATGCCGGCTTCGCGGATCATCTGTACCAATTCCTGCGTAGTAATGACATAATCGACATAGGGAACGTCCGCTTCTTTGAACTCGTCACGCGCCGCCTCCTGCTTCTTTGCCGTGCAGGGCATGATCGCCACCACGACCACCCGGCGATTGGAGTGTCTGTAGTGCTCCTTCAGCACCGAGCCAAACATCTGCATCGGCGAGCGGCAGGTCGAGATATTTTCCATCAGTTCCGGGTGATGCAGCTCAGCATATTTGACCCAGGCCGGACAGCAGGAAGTGAATAACGGCAGCTTTTCGTCCTTCTGCACTTTTGCCAGGAACTCGCCCGCCTCTTCCAATACCGTCAAATCAGCGCCGGTCGTCGTGTCAAACACTTCATCAAAACCGATGCGGCGCAGTGCTGCGACAATTTTTCCCATCACATTGTCACCTTCAGCCAGTCCCAATTCCGCACCAACGCCGACACGTACCGCCGGAGCGATCTGCACCACGACTTTGGCATTGCGGTCGCTGAGATCCTTCCAGAGCTTCGCCGTGTCATTTTTGACCACGATGGCCCCAGTAGGGCAAACAGCCGCGCATTGGCCGCAGCCGACACATTTCGTCGCCGCGATCGGCTCATCAAATGCCGTGCTGATCGTCATCTTGGAACCGCGATGGGCAAAATCGATCGCGCCGATATTTTGCACTTCCTCGCACATCCGCACGCAGTCGCCGCAGAGTATGCACTTGCTCTTGTCACGGACAATCGCCAGAGAAGACGTGTCCAGCTCCGGTTCGCCGGCCGTGTTGCTGAACCGTACCTGCTTGATGCCGAAGCGTTGGGCCAGTTCCTGCAGTTTGCATTTGCCGTTTTTTTCACAGGTCGTACAATCGCGGCAGTGGTTGGCTAGCAGCAACTCCAAGATCATTTTGCGATACTTGCGTAGCCGCGGCGTATTGGTACGAATCTCCATGCCGACTTGCGGCGGCGTCGAACAGGAAGCATGAATCTCTCCATATTTGTCTTCGACCACGCACATCCGGCAGGCGCCGTATACTGACAACTCCGAATAATAACAGAAGGTCGGCAGCTCGATGCCGGCTTTGCGAATGACCGCGAGGATGTTCTGCTCGCCCGCGATCTCCACCGGCATGTTGTCTATCATCATAAACTCTGTGCTCACGGTGTCAGTCCTCCCTTATCGCTTTG
>CAZOJA010000251.1:0-3711 GCA_964579955.1 uncultured Veillonellaceae bacterium
CGGTACCTGTGGCAGGTAAAACCGGTACGACCGAAAATCCCCATGGTGACGATCACGGCTGGTTTGTTGCTTATGGGCCGTTCAACGATCCGCGGATTACGGTGGCCGTAATTATCGAGCAGGGGGGATATGGCTCGACTTCGGCCGGACCGATTGCCCGCAAAATTCTCGAAACCGCGTTCAATCTCAGGCCAGTGACAACTGAAGCGGTGCGCAAACCGCTTCCAGGCACGGCGTTGTGAGGAGAAACATGAACAGCGTTTGGTTGGTTGCTTCCGGTAAAGGCGGTACCGGAAAAAGTTCGCTGGTGGTCAATCTTGGTGCTGCCTTGGCGATGGAAGGACTGCGGGTGATCGTGGTCGATCTGAGCATCGGACTGCGTTGTCTTGACTTGTGCCTCGGACTGGATGACCGGGTATTGTTTGATTTGATGGATGTTTTGTCAGGCCATTGCCGACCACGAGATGCGATCCTTAAGCATTCAACGGTCGATAACCTCTACTTGATGCCGGCGGCACAGAATCGGTCGATGGATGAGGTTGATGAAAAAAACCTGACCGCCTTGTGCCGTCGGTTGGCTGATGCGTTTGACCTGGTTCTGCTGGATTGCCCGCCCGGATTGGAGCCGATTCCGCTGCGAGCGGCGGGTGTGGCCGGACGGGGAATTTTGGTCACGACGACGGAGGCGACCGCCATTCGCGACACAGAGCGTCTGGTGGCCGAGTTCGTGGCAAAAGGCTTAACAAGCTTGTACCTGATAATCAACCGGCATAACAGTGAACATGCAAAAGCCAACTTGATCCCCACGGAGGCGGAGATTGCCGATTCGGTAGGAATTCCCTTGTTGGGAACGATTCCGGAAGATGAAGCCGTCATAATGGCCACTCTTCGCTGTGAACCGGTATTGTTGCGACAGGCCTCCACACCGGCTGGTCGGATGTATAGCGCTCTGGCTCGTCGTTTGCCAGGAAAGGATTTTTTATAACGGATGATTGATCGGCGTTCCTTTCGAAATATCGATTTTTGGATGATATTTTCCACCTTGGCCCTGGTGGGAATCGGTGTTTTGATGATTGGCAGCGCAACCCACATCAATACCCCGAGTGATGACCGGTACTGGTACGTTCAGCGTCAGGGCATGTTTGCCATGATCAATTTCGTGCTGATTTTGGTGATGCTACGATTTGATTATCGGATTCTCGGGCCGATGGGCAATTTGCTTTATGGAATCAACCTGTTGATGTTGATCGCTGTCATGTTTGTCGGTCAGTCGGCTCTGGGCGCACAGCGCTGGATCCAACTCGGGCCGATTACCATCCAGCCCTCGGAATTTGCCAAGTTGATCATGATCATTTCATTAGCTCATTTGTTGGATTCACGTGAAGAAAAAATGAAAAGCGTCTGGGACTTGCTACCCGTCGGCGCCTTTGTCATCATTCCATTCCTGTTGGTATTAAAGCAGCCTGACCTGGGTACATCGCTGGTGTTCTTGGCGATTTTGCTGGGTATGGTATTCGTGGCCGGCATTGATGGGAAATTGCTGCTGAAGATTCTCGGTGCCGGGGTTGCCTGCATGCCGGCTTTCTGGTTCTTTTTGAAGGATTATCAAAAATCCCGGCTGACGGTGTTTCTTGATCCCAACGTCGATCCGCTTGGAGCCGGCTACCATATCATCCAGTCGAAGATTGCCATCGGTTCGGGGCAGTTATTTGGCAAAGGCCTGTTTGGCGGTACGCAGAGTCAGTTGAATTTTTTGCCGGAGAATCACACGGACTTCATTTTTGCCGTCATTGGCGAAGAGCTCGGATTCGTCGGCTCGATTGCGATTCTGGCGCTCTATTTTCTGTTACTATACCGTGGCGTAAAAACCGCGCAAAATGCGCGGGATAAGTTTGGCGCCCTGTTGGCGGCGGGGATTACTTCGATGATGGCCTTCCATGTGTTGGTCAATGTGGGCATGACTATTGGCATCATGCCGGTGACAGGCATTCCGTTGCCGTTTATGAGTTATGGCGTCAGTGCACTGACGACCAATCTGATCAGCGTAGGGATTTTGCTGAACATTCAATCCCGACAGCAAAAATTGATGTTCTGAAGCAGTCTAATCAGCGTGAAGAAGTAAGGAAACGGAGGAATATGTTGTTGCAATTAAAGGATACGGCGCTGGGATCGGTTGCCAAACCGGCCCGCTATACAGGCGGCGAATGGAATATGGTCCGGAAAAATCCGTCTGCGGTGGATGTACGGTTTGCTTTGGCCTTGCCCGATGTTTATGATGTCGGGATGTCAAACTTGGGGCTGAAAATCCTTTACGGAATTTTGAATGAACGGCAAGATACCTATGCCGAAAGGGCGTATTGTCCTTGGCCGGATATGGAAGCGATAATGCGAAGCGGTGGGGACTTGTTGCGTAGTCTGGAAACACAAACTCCCTTGCGACAGTTTGACGCGGTCGGATTTTCGCTGCAATATGAGATGACGTACACCAATATTCTTACGATGCTGGATTTGGCTGGCATCCCGCTGCTATCCGGCGAACGATCGGAGTTCGATCCGCTGGTGATTGGCGGAGGGCCTTGCGCATTCAATCCGGAGCCGTTGGTGGATTTTTTTGATTGCTTTGTCATTGGCGAAGGGGAAGAGCTTATCGGCGAAATCGCGACCGTGATCGCTGCATGGAAACAGTCAGGGCGTGCTGGAGGGCGCCCGAATTTGCTGGAAAGACTCGCCCGGCTGCCCGGTATGTATGTGCCGGCGTTTTACCAAGTGGAGTATGCCGATGATGGAAGATGCACGGGGGTGCGACCGATTCGTCCCGGGGTTCCGGCCGTGGTTGCCAAACGAGTGGTGGCCGATCTGGATAGCGCATATTATCCGGTGAATCCGATCGTACCTTATCTGGAGACCGTTCACGACCGAATCATGCTGGAATTGTTCCGCGGCTGTACGCGGGGCTGCCGCTTTTGCCAGGCGGGCGTCATTTACCGACCGGTAAGGGAGAGAAAGCCGGCCACGCTAATGCGACTGGCCCAGGAACTGGCCGATAATACCGGTTATGATGAGATTTCACTGGTGTCGCTCAGTTCTGCTGACTACTCGTGTCTCAGGGAACTGGCGCAAGACTTGCTTGCTAAGTTTGCGCCGCAGCGGGTCAGCCTGTCTCTGCCTTCGCTGCGTATCGACAGTTTTTCCATCGAATTGGCCAACGAAATCCAGAAAGTCCGCCGCTCAGGGCTGACTTTCGCCCCCGAAGCAGGTACGCAGCGACTGCGTGATGTGATTAACAAAGGCGTTAACGAAGCCGACCTGTTTGAGGCGGCTGGGGCGGCATTCCGATCGGGCTGGGCCGGCATCAAACTGTATTTTATGATTGGCTTGCCGACAGAAACCGATGAGGATGTTCTGGCAATCGCCGAATTGGCGCGCAAGGTGCTTACTCTGTCGCGTAATCCGTCCCGTTGCAAGGTGTCAGTCAGCGTCTCGACGTTTGTACCCAAACCGCATACGCCATTTCAATGGTTCGCTCAGATTCCCGCCGCAGAAATGGAACGTCGTCAACGCCTGCTGCGGGGAGCATTGCGTGATCGCCGGATCAGTTTTAACTGGCATGACGCGCCGACAAGCCGGTTGGAAGGAGTTTTTGCCCGGGGCGACCGTCGTCTGGGCAAGGCCCTGCTTGAAGCCTGGCGCAATGGGGCGCGGTTTGACGGC
>CAZOJA010000252.1:0-3688 GCA_964579955.1 uncultured Veillonellaceae bacterium
CTTTGTTTCCGATCGGTACCGTTGCCGAACGCCCCTTCACGATCAAGGACGGCAAGGCTTACGGGCCGGGCGTGCTCGACATGAAGGGCGGCATCACGATTGCGCTGTTTGCCTTGGAAGCGTTGTATGAATCGGGCTGGAACGACAAGACCGTCACGGTGTTTTTTGCCGGCGACGAGGAACCAGCGCATCCCCTGTCGAATGCGCCGGAATTGTTTGAGCAATATGCCAAGGGGAAAGACGCCGTGTTCAACATGGAGACCGCCAGCGCCGGCCAGGCCGTGTTGGTGGGACGTAAAGGCAATATTCATCCGGAGTTGATCGTCAAAGGGATTGCCGCCCATGCCGGGGCCGATTTGGACAAAGGCGCCAGCGCCGTCGTGGAACTGGCTCACAAGATCATCGCGGTCAACAATCTGACCGACAAGAACCGCGGCCTGACCTTCAACTGTGGCGTGATCAAGGGAGGAACCGTGGCCAACGCCGTACCCGACTATGCTTCCGTTGTCATTGACATGCGATACCTGACTGCCGCCGATGGCACGGAAGGCATCGAAAGTCTACGCAAAATCGCGGCGCAAAGCCTAATTCCCGGCACCACGTGCGAAGTGGCCAATCTGCGGGAACGCTTCACGCCGATGGAAGTGACGGAAGGAAATTTGAAACTGTATGAAATCGTCAGGGAGCAAGGGAAAAAATTAGGACTGGACATTGAAAAGAAAGTGGGCGGCGGCGCGTCCGACGCCGGCTGGACGGTTCGGGCCGGCGCACCTTCGGTTTGCGCGATGGGAGCAAGGGGTTCGTTCAACCATAGTGACCGGGAATTCATTGAATTGGACAGCCTGGTCGAGCGGACCAAACTGCTGGCGCTGTCGGTCGACGCAGTATAACGGGTTGGCCGTCCGACAGAAATAGTGTGAGGATGTGGGGGCAGCGATGTTTATGTTGAAGATAGCGGGAAAGACTCCCGAAGAGTGGCAGGCGGCGCTGCCTTTATTGCCGGATGTCGTTGCGATGCGGGAAGTGTGGTGGCCGAATCCGGACGCCGTTGCAACAGTGGGCGAATTGCCCCTGACATTGGGGTTGCAGGATGTTCAGGCGGCAGATCGCCGGCTGCGGCGGTTTTCCTCCTATATCGCGAAAGTGTTTCCTGAAACACAATCGGCGCAGGGGGTCATCGAGTCCGCCCTGACGGCGGCTCCCCACATGCAAGCGGGCTTGGAGCGGCTATATCGGAAAAGTATCGCGGGTTCGCTCTTTGTAAAATATGACAGTCATCTGCCGATTGCCGGGTCGATCAAGGCGCGCGGCGGCGTGTATGAAGTGCTGAAAGTCGCCGAAACACTGGCCATCGAGCACAAGCTTCTGCAGGAAACCGATGATTATGCCATCATTGACAGCGAACCGTTTCGACGACTGTTTGCCAACTACTCCATTGCCGTCGGTTCAACCGGCAATCTCGGACTAAGCATCGGCATCATCAGTGCGAAACTCGGCTTCAAGGTGACGGTGCACATGTCGGCGGACGCCAAAGCTTGGAAGAAGGAATTGTTACGTTCCAAGGGCGTTCAGGTCATCGAGTACGACGCCGATTTCTCCCAGGCGGTGGCTGCCGGCCGCAAGCAGTCTGAGCAACTTTCCAACAGTCACTTCATCGATGACGAGAACTCTGCGGATCTGTTTTTGGGCTATGCGGTGGCCGCCCTGCGACTGAAGCAGCAGTTGGATGACCTGAATATCCGTATCGACGCAAATCGGCCCCTCTATGTGTATCTTCCCTGCGGCGTAGGCGGGTCGCCGGGTGGAATCACCTTTGGCCTGAAGTTGATTTTCGGTGGGCACGCACACTGCATCTTTGCTGAACCGACCCATGCCCCGGCGATGTTGCTGGGACTGATGACAGGGCTGCATGATGAGGTTTCCGTTCAGGATTTTGGCATCGACAACATAACGGAAGCCGACGGACTGGCTGTCGGCAGGCCTTCCGGCTTTGTCGGCAAGCATGTCGGCCGACTGATCGGCGGCGTGTATACCGTGGAGGATGATGAACTATACCGGTTGCTGGCGCTATTGGCCGATACGGAAAAGGTGTTTTTGGAACCATCCGCACTGGCTGGTTTTGTCGGGCCGCTCCGCTTGCCGGACCCCGGGGCGGATGCGATCCATATCGCCTGGGCAACCGGTGGCAGCATGGTGCCTGACGAGATGATGCAGGCGTTTTACCAAAAGGGAAGCACGTTGCTTTCTTCGCGATCACGATAAAAACAAAAACAAAGAATGAGGTGAATGATATGCAGGCAGTCGGCATGTTTGACGGAAAAATTGTCCCGATTGACCAACCGGTGGCTAAACTGGAGGATCGAGGTTATCAGTTCGGCGATGGCGTATACGATGCATGGTGCATGCTGAACGGACGCCATTTCCTGCTGGACGACCATTTGGAGCGTTTGCGGCGGAGCTGCGGCCTGATTGGCATCACGCCGAGTTTTTCCAAGGAGGAAATGACCGAAATCATCGGTAACATGGCCGAAGCATCCGGCCTGCAGGAGGCGCTGGTCTATGTGCAGTATACACGGGGCTGGTCTTCGCCGCGTGCGCATGCTTGTGCAGCAGATATTCGCCCCCTGTTTTCGGGGACGATCTCCCCGTTGAAGCCGTATCCGCAGGAATACTTCACGGTGGGCGCCGCTGCGGTTTCTCACCCGGATGAGCGGCATCTGTTGTGCCATGTGAAATCATTGAATCTGCTGGGCAGCGTCCTGGCGAAAAACGCGGCAGTGGCGGCAGGTTGCTATGAGAGTCTGCTGATCCGCGAAATACAAGGGCGGGAAGTGGTCACCGAATGCGCGCACAGCAATTGCTTTGCAGTCAAAGACGGGAGCTTGTACACATCGCCCAATGGGAAGTACATATTGCCAGGGATCACCAGGGCGGCCATCATCGAGCTGGCGAGAAAACACAACATTCCGGTAGTGGAAGAGTTTGTGCCCCTGGACTTTTACCTTAGCGCCGATGAAGCGATCATCACGAACTCGCTGGCTGTGATTCCGCTGGTCAAAATCGACGGCAAACCGGTCGGCGATGGTAAGGTGGGTGCAGTAACGAAGAAAATCATGGCGCTGTATGAAGAGCGAATCCAGGAAGTCTGTTACCGCTAATACAGGCAAATTGTCAGGAGGTGGGCAGCATGACATTCGACATCATCATTTCCAATGGAACGATTGTGGACGGTTCGGGGAATCCCGGCTATACGGCGGATGTAGGAATAATTGGCGACCAGGTGGTCGCGCTTGGAAACCTGACTGGTGAAGCAAGCAAAAAACACATTGATGCAACAGGAAAAGTCGTCGCGCCCGGTTTTATCGACATGCACACGCATTCGGACATGGCGGTGCTATATGATCCGCATACAAACAGCAAGATTTATGACGGCGTCACCACCGAAGTCGTAGGCAATTGCGGCATTGGTGTTGCTCCGGTTTCGGCAGCCAACCGCCAGCTGCTGATCGATTATTTGGGAACGCGAATGATCGGTAACCTGCCGGTCAAGCTGGAACTGCATTGGACTTCGATGGCGGAGTATCTCGACTATGTCAGGCAGCACCCGCCGGCGGTGAATGTCGTGGCATTGCTGGCCCAGGGAGATCGGAAGAGCACACGTCTGAACTCCAGTCACCTGAAGCTATCT
>CAZOJA010000253.1:0-3683 GCA_964579955.1 uncultured Veillonellaceae bacterium
ATCGTTTCTGATGGCGGGAAATACCTCTCCTGACTTAATGTCTGGAAGCAAACGTTGAAATAGCGGATCACTTTGGAGTTCTGCTTTGAATTTTGGCAAATCAGTTATCGAGCGATTGAATATTGTCATGATGTTCCTCCTCTACATTTATTAATAATATTTCGTATTTCTATTTGCCAATAGGCAATTCCTGCAATTTCCAAAGTCTTTTCATACCGCCGCCCGCCTATACAAGATCTTCCCGCCTTCAATCGCATAATAATGGCACCACCGGCTATCTTCCGTGAATAGGCAAAACGGCGTGGCAAAAGCAAAATCATCCACTTGGTCGATCACCTCGCCATCCAAAAGCACTATCCACTTATCATTGGCGCGCATAACTCCGCTCCAGTGACGGCTGTCATGGGAAAAATCAACGTGGTAGGAATCTTCAAACGAACCATACAACTTCGAATTCACAATCAAAAACCTACCATAGTCTTTTTCGCCCAAACAAGCATACTGCTCGCCGTCCTGCGCCCAGCGAAATTCGCTAAAAAAATCGACTTCCGTTAATACCGTATCACCATCAATCGCCAACGACCATTTTCCATCCAGATTAGCATAAGCATAGCTCAACCGACCCGTAACGGAAAAGCCAAAACCGCAGCAGATGTTACCGGTTTGAAAAAAATCTGCTTGCTGTAGCACTCTGCCGTCTTTAACCAGAATTCTTGGATATTCCCCCTTCTCACCGCAGGGAGTACCGAAACAGGCAAAGCTGCCTTGTGGACCGACGAATATATCCACCATACTCGCAAGCATTGTCGGGACAACCGGCCCGTTGTTCACTCGAAACAGCCAGCCTTCATTCTCATCATAGAATGCCCATGCACTGACGTTTCCATGCAGCCAACCTATCATCCTTGGGAAACGAGGCGATTGAACCGTATACAAATTTCCGTCATGCCACAACGCATATTCACCGTTTTCCACTATAATTGGAAACGCTCGCGAGGATTCGACCGGAGAAAAGTATGGCGAAATCAGTCTGCTGTCAGATCGATAACCGCCAGCGTTACAATTGACTACATCGCCGTCCAGGATCAACGTCTGATTCCTCGTCCCATAATTGATCAGGCACGACCAATGGTTTCCTGAACTCGAAAACTGTCCGTGGTAGCGAGGAATCCTTTCCTCAAATTTTTCGCTATCCGTTATATTCAGTTCTTGATGGTTGATTACAAATTGTTCCTGCACGCCGCGCCATCCGTGATAGATCAGGAATTGACCTCCCTTAGAAATTTGAAGGCGCTTGATTCGCTCAAACCTTGGTCCGGTGCGTTCCGGTTCCTGTACATATTCTGCCGATCCATTTTTCAAATGGAAGGCAAACCGAACCCCCGATGGTGCCACTTGGATATCCAGCACCTCCGTTGCCGCCGCAACCTCCTGCCCATTATGGCAAACATGCCACTGGCCTCTGCGGTAACCGGCAAAGGCATACGCAGAGTGATCCGTTGTCATCCTTAACAATTTCACTTTCTCATAAGACGGTAGCGCCTGCCCACCCGCCACATAGAATTGCTGTCCCGCCTTTTCGAGCCGATAGGCGTACCAATGCTCTTCGTCGCAGCAAGCTTCCGAGCGTTCTATCACCCGGTCGCATAGAAAAACGGGTTCGCCCCATCGCACATAGCTTTGGCCTGGCCCCATATCTACCATCCAACCATAATCGGTTTTCGACTCGATCCACGGCTCTATGGCGTCTTTGTCGAGTTCGGCGATTAACAAAGTTTCCATTACAACCGCTTTGGGTTCGGTAATGTTGTCACATCCCGATATGCCTGAAGGAAGTAATATAGGCTTTCCCCAAGCGTGTTCGCCTGAATCGGCTCAAACTTTTCCGGATCACCTTGGCTAGCGGCAGCCTGATTGCCAGCAGCGTCAATCATCATAATGTCCACGCACGCGAAGGACTTTGATGGGAAATCTACATAAATCCTCGATACAGCTGTCATTCCTTTGCTTATAAACTTGGCTTGGCAAACCGCGCGACTATTGCCCAAAACCAGAACAATACTGTCTTCATCGACTTCAATCCGCTGACTCGCCGCTTCAGCAGCGACAGCCCATTTTTCAGCCGTGGCGATTTCCGGACCGCCGATTAAAAAGCAGCCCAGGATGAATAGGCATAACAGCAATCTTCTCATTCTAGCGCCTTTGTCTTAAACTCTTTTTTACACGCCTGGCACTCCCAGGACCACTCAGATTTTCGGCCTGATACAGCTCCTGCCAACGTCATAATCGCACCCAGACCAAATAGCAGCATTCCCACGATTGCCATCGCCATGACCGGCCCCATGCTGATCGGCAAAACTATCGCCAACAGAAAAATAAAGAAGCCTGCCTTGATAAAATTCCAGCCATTGGCGGCCAGCCCAGGCAACCGCTTGATATTGGCTGACCCGCACTGAGGACACGTGATGCTCATAGTTGGTAACCCCCTTTCACTTCGCCATCAGTGTAACAAAAGGACCGGACACCTACGCGTCCGGTCCTGCAGTGCTGCTGAAATTGCCTAGAAAGCATTATTCATACTGAGTTAGCATTTTTTTCGCCTTGGTTATCAGTTCGTCCCGTAGCCAGTCGGGCTGCAAAACTTTCACATGCTCGCCCCAGCCCATCAGCCACGGCAGCATTTCACGCACGCCGCCAGCGGTGAATTCAACTTCTAAGCTTCCGTCGCTGTTCTTATGTACCAACTGGGATGCGTGATAGCGAATGGTATCGAAATGACTGGCGACAGGCGCTGCTACATGCAGTTTCACCTTTTCTGTTGCCGGCGGTTTCTCGGACTCGGTCCAGATTCCCCACAGAGAGCCGAATTTGTCGGCTAAGGAATACCCGGCCGGAATGTCATACGTGCTGCTTTCCAAGAGGACAGGCGCATCGATGTGGTCCACCCGGAAGATTCTGACTGCATTCACCTCGTGACAAAGCCCCACCAGATACCAGACTCCATGCCGAGAAACCAATCCATATGCAGCGACTTCGCGCGACCCGGTTTTTTCACCGGTTGACGCGCTGGTGTACCGAAAGCGGATTTTCTTTTTCCGACACAATGCCTGAAAGATCAGCAGCATTTTTTGCAGGTTCTTGCGCGATTCAGCAGGCGTAAAGCCGGATACATAAACATATCGTTCGATGTTAGCGCGAAGTTGGGCCACGCTGTCATCTTTTTTATTACGATCCGCCGCCAGCATTACAAGCAATTGTTCAAAATCATCCGCCTGCATCTGCCGCTGCTGCGGATAGAGTTGCAGCATGACCTTGGTCGTTCTCTCCTGCGCGGGAACTGTTTCAGAAGCCAGTTGCCGATGAAAGGTATATCGCCGCACACCATCTTTGCCGCGCGAGCTTCGGACCGGCAGTTGGTTTCGCGGTGTGCGAAACATCGGATCTTCGGCGGCAGAATCGGGGTCAAATATATAGTTCAGTCGATGAATTGCCCGTTGAATGATTTTTTCGCTGGCCAGATTGCCCTTCTTGGCATTTTCATATAAGGCTTGTATTTCGCTGGTGGTCACGCCTCCTGCCGGTGTTTTTTGAATCAATAGCTCCAATAATCGAAACAGAAACGTAACATGCTCACCGGTTTTTTCCCGCGACTTCTGCATCAAGCTCACCTCATCGTTTGGTTG
>CAZOJA010000254.1:0-3655 GCA_964579955.1 uncultured Veillonellaceae bacterium
GAATACGACGGCTGTTGCATCAATATCCTCGACACTCCCGGTCACCAGGATTTCAGTGAAGACACCTACCGGACCCTGATGGCGGCCGACAGTGCAGTGATGCTGATTGACGCGGCCAAAGGCGTCGAAGAGCAGACTCGCAAATTGTTCCAGGTTTGCCGGCAGCGCCGCATTCCGGTGTTCACCTTTGTCAACAAAATCGACCGTTACGGTCGCGATCCGTTCGAACTGATGGACGAGCTGGAAAAAGTGCTGGGCATCCATTCCTGTCCGATGAACTGGCCGGTCGGCCTGAACGGCAGTTACAAAGGAGTATACAACCGGCAGCTGCAACAGATTGAACTGTTCGAAGCCGATGGCTCGCATGGCAGCGACATCATCAAATCGACGGTCGGCGATTACCGTGATGAAAAGTTCGCCAGCTTGTTGTCGGCGGAAGCCTATGCACAGCTCTGTCATGATATCGAGCTGCTTGACATGGCAGGAAATCCGTTTGACCAACAGAAAGTGCTGCAGGGCGAGCTCAGCCCGATGTTCTTCGGCAGCGCTCTGACCAATTTCGGAGTTCGCGCCTTCCTGGAAGAGTTTCTCAAACTGGCGCCGTCTCCTTCGCCGCGCATGGCCAAGGAAGGCATCGTGTTTCCCGAGACGGAGGGATTCAGCGCGTTTGTCTTCAAAATCCAGGCCAACATGAACCCGGCCCATCGTGACCGTCTGGCCTTCGTACGCATTTGCTCCGGTAAGTTCAGCCGCGGTATGACGGTGACGCACAAGCAGTCCGGCAAGACGATGGCGCTGACCCAGCCGCAACAGTTCGTTGCCCAGGAGAGGACTATCGTCGATGAGGCCTATCCCGGCGATGTGGTCGGCCTGTTCGACCCCGGCATCTTTGCCATTGGCGATACGGTGTGCGAAAGCGGCGTCGATGTGACGTTTGAAGATTTTCCCGTGTTTCCGCCGGAACATTTTGCCAAAGTGCAGCCGAAAACCTCTTTGAAACGCAAGCATTTCATCAAAGGGATCACTCAATTGGGGCAGGAAGGGGCAATCCAGATCTTCCAGCTGCCGAATGCAGCGGATCAGGGCTATGTTATCGGCGTGGTCGGCCAGCTGCAGTTTGAAATCTTGTCCTACCGATTGAAATACGAATACGGCGTTGACGTCGAAATCCAGCAGTTGCCCTACGCAGCGGCCCGCTGGCTGGTCGAGGATCCGCAGAGCAAGCAACCGCTCAAGTACATGGAAGAAAATATGCTGGTCATGGACCGGAATGGCCGTCCGGTGGTCCTGTTTGTCGGCAATTGGCAGATGAACTGGACGATCGAACAGAACCCGCAGGCGAAATTCCTGGTGGTTCCGCCACGGGAATGGCTGTAAGCGCTTGTCAGCCATCCGCTTTCAATGGTATAATGTCTTTCGTTGGTGGATAAATATCTATTGTGCAAAATACGTGGGGCAGGAGTGACGACATGACAGACAAGAATTCCAACTATTATCTGGTGCGTGAAGAAATCCTCCCGGAGGCGATCAAGAAGACGATCAAGGTCAAAGAGCTGCTGAAGAAAGGTGAAGTCCGTACCATCAACGAGGCGGTTGAAAAACTGAACCTGAGCCGCAGCGCCTATTACAAGTATAAGGATTATGTATTTCCGTTTTATGAGGCCAGCAAGGAAAAAATCGTCACGTTGGCTCTCCTGCTGGAACATCGTTCCGGCGTGCTGTCCAAGGTATTGAATGTGTTGGCGGCGGAAGGCGGCAGCGTGCTGACGATCAATCAGGGGATTCCGCTTCAGGGAGTCGCCAATGCGACACTGTCGCTGGAGACGGTGGAACTGGTCATCGATCTGGAGGCGTTGCTGGACAAAGTCAGGGTGATCGAAGGCGTGAAGCGGCTGGAAGTGCTCGGCCAGGCCTGAGGGAAAGAGGGAACTGATTATGGACAAGACAATTAAGGTCGGGTTGCTCGGGTTCGGCACGGTCGGCGGCGGAGTAGTGCAGATTTTCCAAACCAATGCCGCGATGATGGCCCGCAAGACCGGCGCCGATTTGCAGATCAAAAAGATTCTGGTGAGGGATCTGAAAAAGCCGCGGGCTGTTCACTGCGACGCGCAGCTGACGACCGACCCGGCGGAGATTCTGAACGATCCGGAAATTCAGATCGTGGTCGAACTCTTGGGCGGCGAAGAACCGGCGCATAGCCTGATGCTGGCGGCGCTGCAAAACGGCAAGCATGTGGTGACGGCCAACAAAGACGTGATCGCCCGGCATGGACGGGAACTGTTCGCGGCGGCCGAACAGCATGGCGTAAACCTATTGTTTGAGGCTAGCGTCGGGGGCGGCATTCCGATTATCCGGCCGTTGAAACGCTGTCTGGCAGCCAACCGGATCACCGAAGTGATGGGCATTGTCAACGGCACGACCAATTATATGCTGGATAAGATGACCACCGATGGCGTCGATTTTGCCACCGTACTGGCCGAAGCCCAGGCGAAAGGGTACGCCGAAGCCGATCCCACCGCCGATGTCGGTGGCTGGGACGCAGCCCGCAAGATTGCCATCCTGGCCTCGATCGCCTTTGGTACGCGGGTTTCGCTGGAGGATGTCTCGGTGGAAGGCATCACCCGGATCGAACCGGAAGATATCGACTATGGCCGGGAGCTGGATTATGTCGTCAAATTGCTGGCGATTGCCCAGGAAAATGAGAAAGGCGTCAACGCGCGGGTTCATCCGGCTTTCATCCATAAGTCGCATCCTTTGGCTGCGGTGCGCGATGTATTTAATGCAATTTTTGTCCGTGGCGACGCAGTGGGCGATACGATGTTTTATGGCCGGGGCGCCGGAGCCTTGCCGACGGCGAGCGCGGTCTGCGCAGACGTGATGGAAGCGGCGCGGGAAATTTGCTCTCACTCCAGCAGCCATATCCTGTGCACCTGTTTTGAGGAAAAACGGATCTTCAGTATTGCGGAAACCGAGTCGCCCTATTATATCCGGTTATTGGCCGAAGACCGTCCCGGCGTCATGGCGGCGATCGCCGGCGCGTTCGGTTCGCAGCAGGTCAGCCTGAATTCGGTCATTCAGAAGCGGCGGGTCGGCAACCGGGCCGAAATCGTGTTGATTACCTACAAAGTCAATGATGCGGACCTGCAACTGGCGGTGCAGACGCTGGCCGGCCTGTCGGTGGTCAACAAAGTTTCGACGGTGATCCGGGTGGTTGGCGACGATGCGGAATAACAGGCAGGTGCGGGTCAGGATTCCCGCGACAACCGCCAATTGCGGTCCCGGCTTCGATACGCTGGGCATTGCTTGTACCCTCTATAATGAAGTGGTGCTGGAGTTGTCCGGCCCGGTTGGGCAAGTCGAAATCAATGTGAGCGGCGACGGGGCGGATACTTTGCCGACCAATTCGCGTAACCTGGTATTGCGGGCTGTGCGGACCGTTTTGGACAAAGTAGGCGAAACACAGTCGGGCATCCGGCTGTCGCTGCTGAATGCCATCCCGTTGTCGCGTGGTTTGGGCAGCAGTTCGGCGGCGATTGTCGGCGGGCTGGTGGCAGCCAACGCGATGGTCGGCAACCGGTTCAATCAGGCCGAGATCCTTGACATGGCGACCGAGATGGAAGGTCACCCCGATAATGTGGCACCGGCGTTGTACGGC
>CAZOJA010000255.1:0-3649 GCA_964579955.1 uncultured Veillonellaceae bacterium
CCCTCGCTCCGCAGTGGTGGGCATGGAAGTGCGGGTGGATTCGCTCGACGAGTATGAGCATGTAAAAGATAATCCACACGACAAAGGTCGTCATTTGCACGGCCATCAGGACAAGGAACTGTCTTGGCTATTCTTTCTGACCGGCAATGCTTCGGTTCCACGTCAGGCACTGTTGGATGCGGGCCTGTTCGATGAAAATTTTATTAACTATGGACATGAAGACCTGGAACTGGGTTACCGTCTGCAAAAAGCCGGCTATCCAGTCCGCTTCAATCATCGTGCCATAGGTTACCACTGGCATCCGGTCCGTTTCGAACTCCGTTGTGACAATCGCCGCCATTCGGGCATGGCTACCCGACGTTTCTACACCAAACACCACGATCTTTCGATCCTGTTGCTATTGGGCGTGAATCCGTTTACCTTCGGTTTACATTGTCTGGTTTGCGCCGTCCCCGACTGGCGGGAGAAATTACGTTCAAAAACGCTGCACAGTCGCTGGGGACGGGAACTGACGCTGCAATATTATTACCTCTGTGGTTATCGCGGAATAGAGCCCTAGCAGTCTTGCCCGCCGGAAGCGATTAAAACAGCTATGAAAACGCTATGGCATCGCTAATCGCATCAAAACCCCCTCAACCAGAGCTGCCCACTTATTAAGCCGCTAATTTTCGCTTTGTGCAGACTTCTTCCATTTTTCATGGTTTCTACGATTTGGATATTGTCCGCACTGAAATACGCGGCGTCAGCCGCAACTTTTTGAGGCACTGCCCGGTCTATTGTTGAATGGATTCCAGTACTCCTTCAAATTGCCTTTGATCGTTGAAACAGTTGCTCGTTTTGATGCCCACAATCATTTTATAGTCGGAGTCAACAGCGATTTGAAGATTATCCTGAATGAGTCCTTGGTTTTTTGTGTCCATAATGCGCGAATCGGGGTCGGTAAAATTGATCTGGTCTTTTTCCGGCGTTTTAGACTTCTCTGCCGGTTTGCCTAATTCCAGTTCTTGCAGTGCATTCTTTATTTTTTGCAGTCTGCTTGCCCAGTCCTCTATCCCTCCACTTACCGTTTCGGAGAACAAGAAGAACTGTGCGGCGTCCCCCGTTAAGTAGACAGTCAAAACCAAAGGATTTCTTCCTGTATCGCAGGATAGCTTGATTTTTCATTGGGTTGGTCAGGCAGCTGCCTTGACGTAGTACTCTTCCGGGGTCAAATAGTCATTGAACTCGTGAAGCCGCTGCCGGTTAAAAAATATCTCCACATACTCAAATACCGCAGCTCTGGCTTCTTCCCGTGTTCTAAATCGCTGTTCATAGAGCCACTCGTATTTCATCTTCCCCCAGAACGCTTCCATCGGCGCGTTGTCCCAGCAGTTTCCTTTTCGGCTCATACTGCAAATATAGCCATATTGTTTCAGGTTTTTTTACTACATGCCTATGGTAGTTTGTCCATCCCCTGATGACTGAATTGAGTCTTCGGGTTAAATCGACTTGGCTGATTGCTTTTCCTTGCTTCAAGATGATCAGGGCACACTTATGGATCAGTGCCTTAATCGAGCTCTTCGATGGTTTGACAATAAGTTTCCCTTTGAATTTTCGAAATGTCCATCCGAGGAAGTCGAAGCCATCGTCGATATGCGTGATGAGCGTTTTCTCTTCGGATAGAGTTAGACCGCGGATTTTAAGGAATTGGCTGACCAAGTCTTTGAGTTCTTCGGCTAATTCCTTCGTATTTGCAGTCAGTATGAAGTCATCGGCGTACCGTACAAGGTTAACTTTTGTTTTGGCGCGGTGGTGGTTTTCAATGGTGCCTTTCGAGTTTCGATGGTATTTGTCTTGAATTAATTGTTCAAGCCCATCGAGTGTCATGTTTGCATATAGGCTGGATATGGCGCCGCCTTGTGGTGAACCGGTGTTCGTGGGAAACAGATTGCCTTGGTAGATGAATCCTGATTTTAGAAATTGTTTCATGATTCTTTTGTCCATCGGAATATGTTTTTGAAGCCATTCGTGGTTGATATTGTCAAAGCAACCTTTGATGTCTCCTTCCAGTATCCACTTGGGAGCAGATTGTCTCGCCAGTATAATGAAGGCCTGTTCGCAGGCTTGCGAAAACCGAAGGACGTGTGATCTGCTGTAGTCTCTGCTATGGGTTCGAGTGCTAACGAGTAGAGCGTTTGCATCGTCCTGTCCAACATGGTGGGAATTCCTAACGGTCGTTTCTTGTTCTTACCCTTCTTTTCAATGAAGACTCGCCTGAGGGGTTTTGCCCTGTAGTGTTTATCCGTAAGTGTCAGGACGGCCTTCATTTTCGAAGCCGGAGTGGACCAGAGCTTTTTGTCCACGCCGGAGGTGTTCTTTCCTTTATTGGATGTTACTTTCCTGACCGCGTAGGCTTTGGCATAGAATGAATGAGTTAGTAAGTACTGAAGTCTTTTGGCTTTGTTCGTATTTCCCTTCGCTGTTGCCTTGGCAATTCTGGTTTGCAGCCTATTAACGCCGTTTTTCACTTTTGCCCAATCCATGGTGTTCCATTGACTGGATAGTCTGGCGGTGTTCCGTAGCCTCTCGGTTTTACCCGTAGTTGAGTTACTAAAGTTCATAGGTTTGCGATCCTTCCCTGCCAAGAGATACCATAGGATAAGTCAGCACCCTTTCGAGTTTGGGCAAAGTTTGAACCCATATCTGCTCTCATTACAAGAGTAGCCTTCGCTTTTTATCCTGTTCTTCTGCCCTCTATGCCATTTCTTTTCATTGCTGTAAGATACCTCGTTGGCGAGGAGCATATAGGGTTTACCAAGTTCCGCATGATACATAATTGTGAAAGCATTAGGAGCCACCTTTAAACCGGGAGTGCTTCATCCATTCGCGTTGGCTTGACAGTTCGCCATTGCTTGACTCCTTACCATTTTGGTCGAAGCGTATCAGCCTATTTCGCTTTCTTCAGCGTAACGATTCCTACGGTGATTCACTTTACGTTCTCCATCGCTTTCTTACCCTAGCAGTAATCCCAATTTAGGCTACTCGGACTTCCGCATTGTCTTGTGAGCTTTCAGACCCGGACGTTACCATCCACGCCAGTCACAATAGGGTTACCCCGAATGGATGGGGTAGCTTTTCAGCAATGTATCATGCGACTTCTTGTCGCACCTGACTGCCGCGATCGGAGTGAATCAGGACGCCAGGCACTCGCCCCGAACGAAGATAAGCGTTTTCCAGCGCCGTGATCACCAATTCCTTGGTCATGCGCTCTCCCATGGATAGGCCAACGATTTTCTGTCCACATAAGTCCATCACGCCGGCAATATATAGCCAACCTTCTTCGGTCCACAGATACGTAATATCCGACACCATCTTCTGATTCGGCTTTGCCGCTGAGAAATCGCGACTCAAAAGATTTTCCGCTACAGGAAGAGTGTGTTTGGAATTGGTTGTCGCCTTGAATTTCTTGGCCAGTTTGGACCGGATGCCTGCCTCTTTCATGATGCGCTCGATTCGTTTATGGTTGACCCGTTTGCCGCTACGCTTGATTTCTTTGGTCATTTTTCGGCAACCACAGGTTCGGCGCTTTTTTCATGGAGGAGTTTCATTTCTTCTGTTAATCGTTCATCGGCAATTTTTCTGGCGCTTTTCGGGCGTTTTTCCCAGGCGT
>CAZOJA010000256.1:0-3637 GCA_964579955.1 uncultured Veillonellaceae bacterium
TTTGTCCTGCCGTCCCGCACGACAGTGGCCTGGAAGGAACAGTTCGGTCGGGTGCTGATCGAATCGATGCTCTGCGGTACGCCGGTGATCGGCTCTTCCTCGGGAGAAATCCCCTTGGTCATCGCCGATGCCGGTCTGGTATTCCCCGAAGGGGATGCAGCCGTTCTCGCCGACCGGATCGAACGGCTGATGAACGAGCCGGAGCTGCGTGAACGGCTGCGGGATAAAGGACGGGAACGGGTGTTGGCTCATTATACCTGGGAAAAAGTCGCACAAGCGACAGCTAATATCATCAGGGAGGTGGCCGGGCAGTGCTGAACATCCTTTTCGCCTGTCGGCCGCAGCTGTTCGAAGTGCCTGGCGGCGATACGGTGCAGCTGTTAAAAATGCAGCAATACCTGCAAGCCACCGCTGGCGTCGCGGTGACGATCTCGCCGGATCCGGCGGAGATTCGCCGGGAAAAATATGATCTGGTCCATGCCTTTAACCTGTTTGATATCGATTCGCTGGAACCCCAGGTCGATGCAGCCAGGCAGTGCGGTTTGCCGGTGGTGATCACGACGAATTACTGGAACCCGCTGGAGTTCTTTTTTGAGACCTCTCATTCCCTGTTTCACCGGCTCGCCCGCGCGGTACTGCCACGCCAGCTGCTGTACGAACGGTATTGCCGGCAGAAACGCCGCCGCATGCAGTCGGAACTGGCGCGACAGCAACGGGCGCTTGAGGACGCGGCGCTGGTCCTGCCCAATTCGGTGGGGGAGGCCGCTGAACTGCGGCGTGACTTTGGCCTGCCGGCCGAGAAATTCGCGATCGTCTACAACGCGGTCGACTTTGATGACATTGCCGCAGCGGATGCAGACTTTTTCAGCGCCGAATATGGACTGAAGGATTTTGTGCTGTGTGTGGGGAGATTCGAAGAACGCAAGAACCAGCTGGGAGTCATCGAGGCCCTGGCCGGCCTGGATGCGCCGCTGGTCTTTATCGGCGGCGTGCCGCCGTATCAAAAGCCATATTTTGCCGCCTGCCAAAAGGCGGCGCGCCGGATCAATTCGGTGCATTTTTTGTCCGGTTTGCCGCAGCGGCAGGTGTTCGGCGCGATGAAATCGGCCAAGGTCCACCTGCTGGGCAGCTGGTGGGAAAACACCGGACTGGTCAGCCTGGAGGCGGCGATGTGCGGTTGCAACGTTGTGTCGACCGATCGCAGCCCCTGGCAGGAGTATTTTGGCGAAAACGCCTGGATCATCGACCCGGCCGATCCGCCGGCAATCCGCCATGCGGTGGAGGAAGCGCTGCAGGCGCCTGTCTCGCCGGCACTGGCTGAGACTATCCGTAACAAGTTTACCTGGCCGCTGGCGGCTGATGCCTTGACACGCGCCTATCGCCGGGTTATGGAGCAACCGGGGCAATGAAGCAGGTACAACGCATTTTGCTATTAAAAATGGATCATATCGGTGATGCGCTGTGGTCGTTTCCGACCATCGCCGCGTTGCGCCAGGCTTGCCCGGATGCCTGGATTGGCATGCTCTGCAGCCCTTATCTGGCCGAAGTGTACCGCAACTCGCCCCACCTGTCGGCAGTGGTCGAGTATGACAGCCGTACACCACTCAGCGAGCGGATGGCAACCCTGCGAGAAGTGCGGCAAACAAGGCCGGATCTGGCGATCGTGCTTGGACCGGTCGACAAGATCAATCACCTGGCCTGGCTGTCAGGAGCGAACGAACGCCGTGGCTACGCCTATGCAGGCAATCCGCTGCACGCCTTGACGCGGCGGCTTTTTTTGACGGACTGCCGGCCGCATCCGGCCGACCTAGCCCTGGCGGCAGGAAAACCGCTGCCGCACGAAGTTCCGGCGATGCTGGCTCTGCTTGGACTGGACGGGGTACAGCCAACTCCCTGCCTGCATTTTCCGGTCACCGACGCGCAAAAAAAGCAAGCCGCAAACGAGTTGGCCGTTCTGTTGCCAGGCAAGCAACGATTTGCTGCCGTCCATCTCTGCGCCAAATCCTTCCCGTTCGGCTGGAATGAACAGTTTGTCGGTGAATTGGTCGAACAGTTGCGGCAGTTGCAGCCTGCCGTCGGTTGGCTGGTGACTGCCGGCCCTTCGGAACAGCCGCATCTGGCGCCGTACCGCCAGCGTTTTGCCAACCAATCGGTTCCTCTGGCGGAGGGACTTTCCCTGCAGTCGATGGCAGCACTTCTGTCCAACCTGGACTGCCTGGTATCCTGGGATACTGGGGTCGTGCACTTGGCCACGGCGGTAGGAATTCCTGCGGTAGACCTGTTCCCGGCAAAGGATTTTGACTACTGTGTGCAGCGCTGGGGGCCTTGGGGCGTCAACGCCGTCCCGTTGCCGCAGCAAGAGCCGCAGGCTTCGGTGCAGACGCTGTCGGCGATTGCGGCTGCGGTCTCGCCGATTCTGCAGCCGGTTTTGGAAACGCAACAATCCCTGAGTAATGGAGGCTAGTCCGGAATGCCTGCTCCACTGTCTTTCGATCACATAGCCGTGATCAAACTCGATCACGCCGGGGATGTTTTGTGGACGACCCCGGCAGTCGCCACGTTGCGCAGCAACTTTCCCTCGGCCCGCATCAGTGTGCTTTGCACCGACTATACAACGCCGATTTGGCAGCACAACCCAGCCGTGGATGATGTCGTGGCTGTAACAGGCCGCGAGTGGCCGACCTATCTGCCGAGGCCCGACCTGGCGCTCTGCCTGGACACCCGGACGCCTGCGGTACGTTTGACGTTTGCTTCCAGGGCCCGCATCCGCAGCGGTTACTATTATTTTCCGCGCGGACTCAGCGTGCTCTGGCCGCTGACGCTGCTTACCCAGCCGCTACTGCATCCGGCGTCGCGCGGCGACTATGCCCATGAAGTGGAAGTCAACCGCCGTCTACTGGCCAGACTCGGTTGCCAGACTCAGCCCTACACGCCCAGCCGGCTTTATCTGTCGGAGACGGAATTATCGGATGCCCGCCGGCTGCTGCATGAACGGGGTTATCGGGGCGGTGACCTGCTGGCTGTTCATCTGCCGCGCAAATGGACCGATGGCGGATGGCCGCCTGAACACGTGGCAAGGTTGATCGGCAGACTTGCCGACGTGCACCCCGCCGCAACCCTGATGCTCTCCTGCGGCCCCGGTGAAGAACCGTTGCTGGAAGCGATTCGGCCGTTATTGCCTGCCTCGGTCCTGCCGATCAGCGGGCAGTCGTTCCGCCTTTGGGCGGCGCTCTTGCAGCACTGCCGACTGCTGGTCTGCCGCGACTGCGGCCCGGTGCATGTCGCTGCCGCGCTGGATGTGCCGGTCATCAGTGTGTTTGAAGAATCCAAACGCGCCGAGCATACCCGCTGGGAACCGTGGCTCGTGCCGCATCACAATATTTTCCGTCCCGATGTTTATGCCGAAGAGGCAGAACCGCGTTTCGTCAACGAGACGCTTGCCGCCGCCAAGCAGCTGCTGCAGCGATGATGCGTCTCTCTTCTGCCAGCAGGACTTTCTGCGTTATGGCTAGAATATAAAAAAGTTGCATGAGATTTGCTCTATTGGAGGATGTGTTGATGCCCATTCGTTTTAGTGTTCAGATTTGCAGCTACAATCGCTGGCATTTGTTGAAACGTTCGCTGGAGGCCCTGTTTG
>CAZOJA010000257.1:0-3628 GCA_964579955.1 uncultured Veillonellaceae bacterium
GGCAGCGGCGGCTCCGGCTTTGATCGTACCGATGCAGGTGCAGCAAGGCAGCTTGGTTTCGCTCAAAATTCCTCAGTTTGACAGCGGTATGAGTGGTGCAGCCATGGCAATGTTCAATGAGCAATATCGGCAGGAGATCTTTCGGCGTCTGCACGAGTTCGAAGCGGTAGCCTATGAGACCCGGTTAACGCCGAAATTGCCGGCAGCCGTGAAGAGCGCCATGAAGTTCATGGCCGACTACGAAGTGTTTCGCAGTGATGCGAGGCTTGTCAGTCTTACGCAGAAAGTTTATCAGTTTACCGGCGGAGCGCATGGGATGTCCTGGCAGATCGGACATACGGTCGACCTGGAGACTGCGCGGCGAATCGAATTGCCGGACCTTTTCGCTTACGGGGCGCCTTTTGCGGAACGATTGACCCGTCTTGTCCGTGAGGAAGGGGCAGCACGAAACCTGCCGATGTGGAACTTCAAAGGGATAGGCGACAATGCGGCCTTTTATCTGCATGAAGATGCCATCGTGCTATTCTTTCAGCCGTATGAAGTTGCGCCATATAGCGAAGGAATCGTCAGCATGCGGATTCCCGTCAGTATGCTGGAAGATATTCTTCGGCCGGAGTATTTTCGTTAAACGATTGTCGATTGCTAGTTGTGGCCGATCGAAGAAGCTTGCATGCCTTTTTCTAGCGGCGTTTCGAATCTGTTGCTGCCGGAACCGGCAGGGATAGATTCTTTTTTTATTTTGCTATTTTGCCAAAATAGTTCAGTTTCCGCAGGCATTTTTCGATAACAAAGTTGCAGGGAATTTTTACAAAGAGAGAGCTTCTCTAGGGGCAGGACTTCGATTGCCTGTCGGCGAATTTAATTATTGGGCAAAGGATTGCTGTTAGCTCGCGGCGGAATAGGGGGAGTAAATTTGGAGATTTCGACAGTTGCCGGAATGATCGTCGGCTTGTTGGCTGTTGTTGTTGGCATGGCGCTTAAAGGCGCACCGCCGGAAGTGTTGATCAATCCGGCTGCGGTTCTGATTATTTTCGTCGGGACCTTTGGGGCGTTGCTGAATGCTTTCCCGATGGAAATCATCAAGAAAATGCCGATATACTTCAAGTTGTTGATGAAGAAGCCCCAACTGATGCATGCGGACGAACTGGTCAAAATTATGGTGGGGTTTGCTCAGACGGCTCGCCGTGAAGGCTTGCTTGCTCTTGAAAACAGTCTGAATGAAGTTAAGGATCCGTTTTTGCGCGGCGGGATGACGATGGTCATCGATGGCATGGACGGAGCTTTTGTCCGTGATGTGCTGGAACTGGATATCGCGTTGATGGAAGAGCGGCACCGGACCGGCGCTTTGATTTTTTCCCAGGCTGGCATGTATGCGCCTACGCTTGGCGTGCTTGGCGCGGTTATCGGTCTGATTGCAGCGCTCGGCAATATGGCGGACATCGACGCACTGGGCCATGCGATTGCCGCTGCCTTTGTGGCGACGATGTTCGGGATATTTTCCGGTTATGTCATGTGGCACCCCTTTTCGAACAAATTAAAGTTGATGTCCAAGGAAGAAGTCGAGCTGAAAAGAATGATGGTGGAAGGAATTCTGTCCTTGCAGGCCGGCGATTCTCCCACTGCTATCGAAGCGAAATTGATCGTGTTCCTGCCGACCGCCAAACGGAAATCGCTCAAAGGGCCCGAGGGAGGTTGAGCAGCGATGGGGCGAAAGCATGCAGAGCATCATGAGGAACACGCTGATGAGACCTGGCTGGTTCCCTATGCAGACCTGTTGACGCTATTGCTGGCTTTATTCATCGTTTTGTTTGCGATGGGCAAGACCGATGAAAAAAAGCTCGGTGAAATGGGCCGGTCGTTTCATATCGCTTTCGGCGGCGGAGCAGCCACCCTGATGCCATATAACCAGACCGCACCGCAACTGGTTCCGATCGATAGTCCGCCACCTTCGGAAAACCGGATGAACAAAGAAGTGTTAAGTCCTCCTCAATCCATCGGCGAGACTCAGGCTGCCTTAAGGGAAACTGTTCAGTTGCTGCAGGTGAAGGAAGCTGTGGATCGGTACATCAAGTTGCAGGGGCTGGGCGGAGAACTGGAAGCGCAACTGATGGAAGAGGGGCTGCGGATTCGCATCAAAGATTCGGCGCTCTTCGCATCCGGGCAAGCGGAACTGGTTCCTGAAGCCCGCAAACTGGGCGGTGAAATTGCAAAATTGCTCAGTGGATTGCCTCAGCAGATTGTGGTTGCCGGACACACCGACAATGTTCCGATCAATACCGGACTTTTTCCGTCCAACTGGGAACTCAGCGGGATGCGGGCAGTTAACTTCATGCGGTTTCTGTTTTCAATCGAACCGACGTTAAAGCCGGCGAATTTCAGCGCTGTCGGTTATGGCGAATACCGGCCGGTGTTGCCGAATACGAATGATGCCGCCCGTGCCAAGAACCGACGGGTCGAGGTGTGGGTCATCCGCAGCCAGCGGCAAAGTCAAGCCAGATAGTCAGTAGCGCAATGATACAGGACGATTTGTGCCGCAGCTTGGCTGCGGCTTTTTCTTGTCCGTTGCGGGTCTGTGAACAGTAAAATCTTGAGAATATCGCTGAAAAACCTTATAATATATACTGTAGGTCAAAATGATCTACGAATATACTGGAGGTGTAAAAATCGTGAATACCTTTAAAACGACCGTATTGCTGGCTGCGTTGACCGGCCTGCTGATTGCGGCCGGGAGTTTCTTCGGCGGGACGCGCGGAATGACGCTGATGTTCATCGTGTCCATGCTGATGAACTTTTTTAGTTATTGGTATAGTGACAAGATCGTTCTCAAGATGTATGGCGCTCAGGAAGTCGATATGCAGACGGCGCCCAATCTGGTGGGGATGGTCGCGAATCTGGCCCGCAAAGACAACCTGCCGATGCCGCGGGTTTATATCATTGATACAGATGCTCCGAACGCATTTGCGACAGGACGGGACCCGGAACATGCTGCCGTGGCGGTCACGACCTCGCTGATGCGCGGGCTGACCGAGGCCGAATTGGAAGGCGTGATGGCCCATGAGCTCAGCCATGTAAAAAACCGTGACACTTTGATCAGCACAATGGTTTCTTCGCTCGCCGGGGCAATCACGATGCTGGCCAACATGGCGCAGTGGGCTGCGATCTTCGGTATGGGTCGCAATGATGACGAGGACAATGGCGGCGGGCTCATCGGTTCGTTGTTCATGATTATTTTGGCGCCACTTGCTGCGGCGTTGATCCAGTTCGCCATCTCGCGTTCGCGCGAGTACATGGCTGATGAAGCCGCCGGCCGACTTACCGGACAGCCCTTGGCCCTGGCTTCGGCGTTGAAAAAGATCGAGTATTATGCCCAGCACCGGATGATGCCGGAAGCAACTCCTGCCACTGCGAATCTGTTCATCGTGAATCCGTTCGCTGGCTCCGGCGCCTGGCTGACCAACCTGTTCAGCACGCATCCGGCCACCGAGGCACGGATCCAAAAGCTACAGGAACTGGCGCGCACGCTGCGTTGATCGTCGGATTGTCCGCAGACGGCTCTCTGCAAATGAGACAGAGGGCCGTCTTTGTTCAGGCGAACTAACGGGTATGAGAAAAGAGCATAATATATAAT
>CAZOJA010000258.1:0-3623 GCA_964579955.1 uncultured Veillonellaceae bacterium
CATGGTAACGGTAATTCCGGACGGGGTTTCCGTGATTGTGGAGCAGGTGTGACGGGAATCTGAAAGCGTAAAGACAGGAATGGCGGCTGGACAAATCACTGCCGTTCCTGTCTAATTTATTACAAAGTGAGAAAATAGCTTGGGAGGATACAATGAAAAATCACAACAATTATTGGTTAATTGGCCTGTTGGTAGTTGTGTTCACTGTGGGATTTGCCGGCGTGACTGCAGCTGCGGCGCCAGTGGGTGTTTTTGCACCAGGGCGCGAATCGGCTGGGTATCAACCGATGAACCAAATTGGATTGCCAGGCATGCCGACAGTCGGCAAATGGCTGATATCACCCGACGGCCAAATCGCACACTGGTTGGGCTATAAAGTCAAAGGAAAGGCATTGCAGGAACCGATAAATATTATCCTTATCGATGGGGTTTCCCAATCAGTCGAAGAAGCGAACGCCAGATTGTTACAAAGTTGTGTTGATGCGGGATACGACAACATGTTGGGGCATTCCAGCGGTTATTTTGGGTTCATCGATAAAAAACTTTTTGGGCAGTTTCCCTCAACTGAAAATCGTGCGTTTTCAAATACCTTCTTTTGGACCGCGAATAATCACGGGCGCATATTCGGACCACACCATTTTGCCGGAAAATATTACTATGTTGCCGCGTTTAGCCGCGAAGACCTCGATATGCAAACAGACGTCAAGCATGTCTACAAATCTTTTGTAATCGCGCGTGACGACTTTGCCAAGCAACTTAGTGCAAATTCAACGTATCAAATCAGCGGGAAAGTCGATCTGCAGAATGGAATTCCCAATGAACCGGTGCATCAAACGGTTGGCGACCATGACGGTAAAGCGGTTGTGTTGGAAGTTGTGGTGGACGGAATAGGCGTAAAGTAAACGCCTATTCGTTAGTTTTGGGCACCTGTTTCAGGCTCAATCCGATTCGGTTGCGGGCGGGGTCTACAGTCAGGATGACAACTTCGATAACATCACCAACCGAAACGATATCCAATGGGTGACGGAAAGGTCTATTGCTTAGTTCTGATCGATGCAACAGTCCGTTAATTTTTACGCCGATATCGACAAAAGCGCCGAAATCAGTAACGTTGTGGACGGTTCCTTTTACCACGGTGCCTGGCAATAGATCATCAAGCTTTACAATGTTCTTGCGGGTCATTGGAGCTGGCAGATCTTCGCGCGGATCGCGACCAGGTTTGACCAGAGCGGCCAGAATATCCCGAACCGTCGGCTCACCTGCCTCAAGTTCTTTTGCTAACAAGGACGCATCAACAGATTGGATTGCAGCTTGGAGTTGGGATAGCTTTTCGCGTGAACGCAAGTCTTTTTTGTTGAACCCAAGGCGCTCAAGAATTGTTTCTGCCAGTGCGTAAGATTCCGGATGAACCGGTGTATTGTCCAGCGGGTCGGCTGAATCGGGAACTCTTAGAAAACCGGCGCACTGGACAAAAGCGGCCGGGCCGAGCCGGGGAATTTTAAGCAACTCTTTGCGGCGGCTAAATCGACCATTGGTGTCGCGCCAAGCGACGATGTTTTTGGCGACAGGACCCTGAATCCCTGCGACATGACGTAAGAGTTCGACTGAAGCCGTGTTGAGGTCAACACCTACGTGATTGACTGCCGATTCAACAACCCCATCAAGCGCCTGTAATAATTCTTTTTGATCGACATCATGTTGATATTGGCCTACGCCGATTGCTTTAGGTTCGATTTTGACCAGTTCGGCGAGCGGGTCTTGTACCCGACGGGCGATCGAAACGGCGCCGCGAAGAGATACATCGAGATCGGGCAACTCTTCTTTTGCCAGTTTGGAGGCTGAATAAACCGAAGCGCCGGCTTCATTGATAATGACATAATGTAGCGACAGTCCATTATCCCGGATCAATCCGGCGAGAAACTCCTCTGTTTCATAAGAGGCGGTTCCGTTGCCAATCGCGGCAAGAGTTACATTATGGCGGCGAATCAACTCCAGCATAAGTTTAGCAGACGACTGGCGTTGTGATTCACTGTGGGTCAGATAAAATACAGTAGTAGCTAGCACGGTTCCTTGGGGATTGACGATAGCAGCTTTGCAGCCGGTCCGGTAGCCGGGATCGAGTCCGAGCACGCAGTGGCCTGCCAACGGCGGAATCAGCAGCAGTTGACGCAAATTTCGCCCAAACAGGCTGATTGCTTGCTTTTCGGCATTTTCAGTCAGTGCATTGCGAACTTCCCTTTCCATGGAAGGGAACAGCAGCCGTTTGCAGCTGTCCTGCACTGCTTCGCTGATGTCTTGGCTCCACAGACAAGGTGTTTTAATAATTTGTTTTAGAATTGTTTCAGTCAGCGACTCTTGGGGAATTTCAAAATGCACCTTGAGTGATTTCTTTGCTTCACCGCGATTGACAGCCAAAATCCGGTGTGATGGCATATGATTGACTGCTTCACGGTATTCGCGGTAAGTGAGGAAGTCGGGCGCTTCGGCTTCTGGTACTGCCAATGACGTCGCAATTGCAGCTGACTTCCAAGTTTCACGGCGCAGTAGTGCGCGCAAATCGGCTCGTTCTGCTATGATTTCAGCAACGATATCACGTGCTCCTGCCAGAGCATCTTCTGCGGTTTCCACACCAAGCTCTGCATTGATGAATTCACTTGCTAGTAGAAGGCGATTCGCCGAAACGGGGTCGACTTGAGTCAACATCCGTTCAGCTAATGGTTCGAGTCCTTTTTCCCGGGCAATTTGCGCCCGGGTCCTTTTTTTCGGTCGATAGGGCAGGTACAGGTCTTCCAGTTCCTGCAGCTTTTGCGCGCCTTCAATCGCTGCGGTCATTTCAGGGGTAAGTTTGCCCTGAGACTCGATGACCGCAAGAATTTCTTCCTGCCGTTTGGCGACATTGCGCAAGTATTGCAACCGCTCTTCCAACAAACGGATTTTTTCTTCGTCCAGATCTCCGGTTGCTTCTTTTCGGTAACGGGCTATAAAGGGAAGTGTATTGCCGGCATCCAGCAATTCGATCGTTGCATCGACCTGAGAAACTCGAATGCCAAGTTCCTTGGCAATCATCGCGGGGATTTCATGGATTTTCATTGCTGCACCTCTTGTTGTTTGTTTTCCTGTCCTTAAATAATGGGACTATTGATTACACTTGTCAAGTTTGCTTTGCAAACTTAGTCTGCAACTGCGTTTTGGGTAGCGATGTTTTGCAATAATACTTTAGCTTTTTTATTAGCAGGAAAAATAACATGGGGCGAGGAACATAATAAATACAAAATAGAGTGGTACGACCAGCGTTCCACAATAAGTGTTGCACTATGTAGTTGACGAGGTGAAAGAAATGCCCCGTTTTATGCCAATAAAACACGTACGCACTTATACAGAGATTGTGGAGCAAATTTCTGCCATGATCCGTAACCAGGAACTCATGCCGGGGGACCGCCTGCCGTCGGAGCGGATGCTCTCCCAGGAAGTCGGAACTGGCAGGCAATGTTTACGCGAAGCGTTAAGTGTACTTGAAGTACTAGGTTTAATTGAGGTAAAAAAAGGGCGGGGGACTTTTATTCGCACTGATGCGTTACAAAACTTGGCTGCTAATTCTTTTGATGCGGAACAGTTTGACAGTC
>CAZOJA010000259.1:0-3619 GCA_964579955.1 uncultured Veillonellaceae bacterium
GCGGTCAATGCGCTGGTTGCCGATGCGGCAATGCTGTCTGTGGCAGCCGTAGAAGGCAAGCTGGATACCCGGGCTGATGCGTCCAAACACGGCGGCGACTTCCGCAAGATCGTCGAAGGCGTCAACAAAACGCTTGACTCGGTGATTGGACCTCTGAATGTGGCTGCCGAGTATGTCGACCGGATCTCCAAGGGAGACATTCCGCCCAAGATCACCGACAACTACAACGGTGACTTCAATGAAATCAAGAACAACCTCAACAACGCAATCGACAACATTAATGCCTTGGTCATCGACGCCAATATGTTGGTTGAGGCGGCGGTCGAAGGCAAACTGGCGACCCGTGCCGATGCGTCCAAACACGGCGGTGACTTCCGCAAAATCGTAGAAGGCGTGAACAAGACACTGGATTCAGTCATCGATCCTCTGAATGTGGCTGCCGACTATGTCGACAAAATTTCCCGTGGCGACATCCCGCCGAAGATCACCGACACCTATAATGGCGATTTCAACACGATCAAGAATAACCTGAACCAGGCCATCGATGCAGTAAATGCTCTTGTTGCCGACGCAGGAATGTTGGCAATGGCAGCAGTGGAAGGTAAGCTGGATACCCGGGCGGACGCGAGCAGGCATCAGGGAGACTACCGCAAGATCGTTGACGGGGTCAACAAGACGCTGGATGCGGTGATCGGACCCTTGAACGTGGCAGCCGAGTATGTCGACCGGATCTCCAAGGGGGACATCCCGCCGAAGATCACCGACAACTACAATGGCGACTTCAACGAGATCAAGAACAATCTGAACCAGGCCATCGATGCGGTCAATGCGCTGGTTGCCGATGCGGCGATGCTCTCGGTGGCCGCGGTGGAAGGCAAATTGGATACCCGGGCCGATGCGTCCAAGCATGGCGGCGATTTCCGCAAGATCGTCGAAGGCGTCAACAAGACACTGGATTCAGTCATCGGACCCTTGAACGTAGCAGCTGAGTATGTCGACCGGATCTCCAAGGGGGACATCCCGCCGAAGATCACCGACAACTACAATGGCGACTTCAATGAGATCAAAAACAATCTCAACAACGCGATCGACAATATCAATGCACTGGTCATTGACGCCAACATGCTGGTGGTTGCGGCGGTGGAAGGCAAACTGGCAACTCGTGCCGATGCATCCAGACATGGCGGTGACTTCCGCAAAATCGTAGAAGGCGTGAACAAGACACTGGATTCAGTCATCGATCCTCTGAATGTGGCTGCCGACTATGTCGACAAGATTTCCCGTGGCGATATCCCGCCGAAGATCACCGACACCTATAATGGCGATTTCAACACGATCAAGAACAACCTGAACCGTTGTATCGAAGCCGTCAATGGTCTGATCGCCGAGAGTGTCACGCTGTCCAGAGCGGCAGTTGAAGGTCGGCTGCAGACCCGCGGTAAGGCTGACAAGTTCGAAGGCGGCTACCGGGAAATCGTCCAGGGCGTCAATGACACGCTGGACGCCGTTCTCAAACCGATCGAAGAAGCCGCGGATTGCCTGAAGGAAATGGCCAATGGTAACCTGAACGTGGAAGTCAAAGGCAATTACCAGGGCGACCACGCAATCATCAAAGATGCACTGAACGGGACCATCGATGCGATGAACGACATCCTGGGACAAGTGAGCATGGCTGTTGAACAAGTCTCGGCCGGTTCGCGCGAGATTGCCACTTCCAGCCAGGCGCTGTCGCAAGGCGCCACTGAATCCGCCAGCGCGGTGGAAGAAATCTCGGCCTCGATGCAGGAGATGGGTTCGCAGACCAACCAGAACGCGGAAAATGCCACCCAGGCCAATCAACTGGCGGTGCTGGCCCGTGACAATGCCGAAAAAGGCAATGGTCAGATGACGCAAATGGTCAAGGCGATGGGGGATATCAACCAGTCTGCCAACAATATTTCCAAGATCATCAAAGTTATTGATGAAATCGCCTTCCAGACCAATCTGCTGGCTTTGAATGCCGCAGTCGAAGCTGCCCGGGCCGGCAAGCACGGCAAGGGATTCACCGTAGTCGCAGAGGAAGTTCGTAATCTGGCGCAACGCAGTGCAAAAGCTGCCAAGGAAACCACCGAGATGATCGAAGACTCGATCAAACGGACGGAAGTCGGTACCACTATTGCCGAGAACACCTCCAAGGCGCTGGAAGAGATCGTTGTCGGCGCAACCAAGGTAACCGATCTGATCAGCGAGATTGCTGCCGCATCGAAGGAACAGGCGCAGGGCATTGGCCAGATCAACAATGGACTGGGACAAGTCGACCAGGTAACCCAGCAGAATACCGCCAGCGCAGAAGAGATGGCGTCCGCCGGCGAAGAGTTGTCCAGTCAGTCCTTGCAGTTGAAACAGATGCTAGCAAAATTCCAGCTGAAAAAAGCAGCCGGATCACATCTGGGCGGCGGCTATGGTGGCGGTTACAATACCGATCATTTTGACGCAGGCCCGACAATGCGGCAACCTGCAAGTCGGCAACGCGCTGATGTACCCTGGGGTGGAACTCCTGCAAAAGCTGGCAGGAAAAACGCCCGCGGTGGCGAAGTAAAACCCGAAGACATCATTTCTCTTGATGATCAACACTTCGGCAAATTCTAATCTCCAAAGCTAGGATACCGTTAGCAGGATAAGGCAGGATCATTCTTGCCTTATCCTGTCCTGTAGGGAGGCTTATCGTGGCAATCGGACAACATCAACTTTCGATGGAAGAGTTTGATCTGATTCGCAAACTGGTTTACGACCGGTTCGGTATCCATTTGAATGAGCAGAAGAAGAGCCTGGTTGTCGAGCGGTTGCAGAAAACTTTGCGGACAGGTGAGTTCGACAGTTTTCGGGCTTATTACGACTATGTGATTCGAGATCGCAGCGGTAAGGCATTGTTGGAACTTGTGGACCGGATTTCCACAAATCATACTCATTTTTTCCGCGAGAAAGATCATTTTGTGTTTATGCAGACAACTTGGTTGCCAGCTCTGAAGAAGGCCGCCCAGACTGCCGGCAGGAAAAAGGATATCCGGATCTGGTCGGCTGGCTGTTCTTCAGGAGAGGAGCCTTACACTATCGCCATGTTATTGGCGGATCAATTTGAAATGGATGGGTCGGGCTGGGACATTGGAATCCTGGCTACCGACATTTCCACCACCGTGCTGGAGAAAGCGCAATCCGGCCTATACTCCGATACCCAGCTGGAGCAGGTTCCTGATGTTTTCAAACGAAAGTTTTTCCGTCCGTCAGGGGAAGGTTTGTATACGGTGACTAACGCGATCAAGGAATTGGTGATGTTTCGCCGCCTGAACCTGATGAACAAGGAGTATCCGTTTAAAGGGCAATTTCAAATTATTTTCTGCCGCAATGTAATGATTTATTTTGATGAACCCGTGCGGAACGAATTGTTGCAACGGTATCACCGCTATCTGGAACCGGATGGATATCTGTTTATTGGACATTCGGAGTCAATCGGCAGGGACAATAAGTATTTCCGATTTATTCGACCTGCGATTTACCAGAAAATATAGAGACGGGATGGTCCGAAGTTATGATGAAACGGATTCGGGTTCTCGTAGTTGACGATTCGGCATTGGTGCGCGAG
>CAZOJA010000260.1:0-3607 GCA_964579955.1 uncultured Veillonellaceae bacterium
TCCTCGGCGGTCAATTGTTACTATAGTGTGCCACAAATCCCTGAATCTTATCAATCATATACTGAATCATGCCTGGTTTCATACCGGGATATACTCCGATCCAGAAAGTTCGGTTCATGATTATGTCGGTATTCGTCAGCTCTCCGACAACCCGATATCCTTTTCCTGTTGCCCGCATTTCGTCGAAACAGGGGTGTTTGAGCAAATTTCCTGCAAACAGCATTCTGGTTTGTATTTTATGCTTTTCCAAATAGCCGACCAGTTCATCGCGAGTAAAGTCGGCATCCTGTTTGACCGTAAGCAAGAAACCAAACCAACTTGGGTCTGACATTTCGGTTGCCGCCGGCAATGACAATACTTCAGCCAGATCAGACAATCCTGAACGTAGGGCCAGCCAATTCTTTTTCCGTGCCGCGATGAACTCCGGCAGTTTCTCCAGTTGCGCGCAACCGATAGCAGCCTGCATGTCGGTGACTTTCAGGTTATAACCAAAATGCGAGTAAACATATTTATGGTCGTACCCCAACGGCAATTCGCCAAACTGTTGCGCGAACCGCTGCTTGCACGTATCGTCTTTGCCTGACGGGCAACAACAGTCGCGGCCCCAGTCCCGCAGGGATACCACAATACGGTGCAGAAGGGGATCGTTTGTATAGACTGCGCCGCCTTCTCCCATGGTGATATGATGCGGCGGATAAAAGCTTGATGTGGCGATGTGGCCGATGGTGCCGGTAAATTTCCACGCCCCATCAATGAAGTATTTCGAACCAAGCGCGTCGCAATTATCTTCAACAAGCCACAAACCATTCCGTTCGCAAAACGTCTTCACCTGCTGAAGCTCAAATGGATTTCCAAGTGCATGGGCTATTATTACGGCTTTGGTTTTCGGCGATAATGCCTGTTCCAACTGAGCACAATCTATATTATAGGTCGGTAGCGTTACGTCCACAAATACCGGCACTGCGCCATATTGGATGATAGGCCCTACCGTCGTGGGAAACCCGCAGGCAACCGTGATGACCTCGTCTCCGCGTTGAATACGGCGTTCTCCCAACTCTGGTGAAGTGAGCGACATAAAAGCCAACAGATTGGCTGAAGAACCTGAATTGACCAATGAGCAGTGACGTATCCCCAGAAATTCCGCGAAACGAGTTTCAAACCGGTCGGCATAGCGACCCGTGGTCAACCAAAACTCCAGCGAAGCATCCACCAGATTCGTCAGCTCATGTTCATCGAAGATTCGACCGGCATAAGGAATCCTGTCACCATCTGCATAGCTCTTTTTGTTGTTATGCTCCAGTTGATAGTATTCGCGAACCAGAGCCAAAATTTCATCACGAATTTCTCCAGACGTTTTGCTCTGCTTTGTCATCTACATTTATCCACCGTTTCTTCATATGTTTGTATCTGCCGTAACGAAACTTGACGCATGTCAGCTCCTGCTTGATATGCTTTCGTCCATTCCACAACATGCTCCAATCCTTGCCGCAGATCCCACCGGGGCTGCCACCCCAACCGGGTAGCGGCTTTGGAGCAATCCAGCTTCAAGTAGTTGGCTTCGTGTGGTTGAGAGATTGGCTGAATCTCAAACGTCGCCCCATTTCCCCACACTTCGCACAACTTCCGTGCAAGCCACTCCACTGGCCGAGCATCGACATCCTTAGGACCAAAATTCCAGCTTTCAGCATAGCTCGCGCCTTCGGAAAAAAGTTTTTCTGCCAATACCAGATAACCTCCCAGCGGTTCCAGAACATGTTGCCAAGGACGTATATTATGAGGATTACGCAAAATAGCCGGATTCCCTGCAATAAATGCCCGCAGAATGTCGGGGACCAAGCGATTGGCTGCCCAATCGCCGCCGCCGAAAACATTGCCGGCCCGGGCCGTGGCCACTGCCACGCCGTGTTGCGCATACGCCGATGGAGAAAAAAAAGAACTGCGATAGGCCGCCGTCACCAGTTCCGAGCAGGACTTGCTGCTGGAATAGGGATCATAGCCGCCCAACGGGTCCTGTTCCCGGTACCCCCAGACCCATTCTTTGTTTTCGTAACACTTGTCGGTCGTCACATTTACTATGGCCTTGACGGAGGTGCAATGCCGAGCTGCTTCCAGCAGATTAACCGTTCCCATAACGTTGGTCGCATAAGTCCCTACTGGATCGCGGTAAGAATCCAGCACCAACGGTTGCGCCGCCAGATGGAAAACCACATCAGGATTGGCCTGTAACATCACAGATTGGAGAGCGTCCGCATTCCTAACATCTCCAGTGACAAACTCGCCCAGCTCACCAATGCGAGCCACTTCAAACAGACTCGGACAGGTAGGCGGCGTCAAAGCATAGCCAGATAACCTAGATCCAAGTGAATGCAACCAAAGACAAAGCCAACTTCCCTTAAACCCACTATATCCCGTAATAAAAACTTTTTTTCCTTGCCAAAAGGTCCGATTCACTCCGACCACACTTTCCAAGGCGCTTTCCCTGTTTGCCAAAGATTTTCCAATGCTATTTTATCCCGCATAGTATCCATCGGCTGCCAGAACCCGTCGTGTTTAAAGGCAGACAATTGGCCTTCCTGCGCCAGTTTCTCTAAGGGATCCCGTTCGAGAATCGTACTGTCACCAGCAAAATAGCTGAACACCTGAGGTTGCATCACGAAAAATCCTGCATTGATCCAAGCACCATCGCCTTTTGGCTTTTCCTGGAATCCCAACACTGTATTATTATCATCCAAATCAAGGGCCCCATAACGTCCACTCGGTTGTGTCGCGGTAACTGTAGCAAGTTTGCCGTGACTACGGTGAAACTCCAAAGACTTCTGGATATCGACATTTCCAACTCCATCCCCATAAGTTAGGAAAAACGGATGATGACCAATGTACTTCTGTACACGTTTTACCCGTCCGCCAGTCATCGTCTCCAGTCCGGTGTTGACCAACGTTACCTGCCAGGGTTCAGCGCAGTGGCTGTGTATCACCTGTTGATTATCACCACGGAAATCGAAGGTCACATCCGACTCGTATAAATAATAGTGCGCAAAATATTCCTTGATACAGTACCCTTTGTATCCCAGGCAAATCACGAAATCATTGAACCCAAAATGCGAATAGGTCTTCATGATATGCCAAAGAATGGGGCGTTCTCCGATTTCGATCATCGGTTTGGGCTTTAAATGTGATTCTTCGCTGATTCGCGTTCCATAGCCGCCAGCAAGAATGACTACTTTCATTGTTTGACCTCCATTTATTCACCATCGAGATGATTCATAGGCTGTTAATTCTAGGCAAAGCAGGCAGTAACGGCTTCTATTTGTTTTTTTATTCGCGCTACAGGCCTGACTTCCCTTCATCAGTAAAATATGGATGAACAACATTTTTGACAGATAAGAAACTTTCAGGCGGGACGCGCCTGCAATGACGAGAATTTTGCAACGCGTATTCACACCGCGTCTCCTCTTTACCGAGGCGGGCGCGTTGTTCTTTTTCATGGCTGAAATCAGGTGGAAAAATTATGATATAATGAGTTGAAAAATCCAGTGACGGGGGGTGAATGTCTTGACAGCACAAGTTGCAAGAACTCATCATTTGGATGCGAATCAAATGGCAGCGG
>CAZOJA010000261.1:0-3602 GCA_964579955.1 uncultured Veillonellaceae bacterium
CTTAAAATCTGTCGGTCTCACGGCCGTGCCGGTTCGAGTCCGGCCACCCGCACCATTAGAAAAATCGGGACCTGAGCGCATTGCTCAGGTCCTTTCATTTTTTGAAGCCTGTTGTTTTTTGACTACGTTTGACTGACGGAATTTTGTATTCTTGCTTCAACCGTGGTAATATTATTTTATTAAGTTAGTTTACACTTGAGGAGTTGAAGAGTTCACGTGGACACAGACCCGTCTATAGGTACGGAAATACTGATTATCATCCTGCTGATTCTGGCAAATGGAATTTTTGCCATGACAGAAATCGCGATCGTATCTTCCCGCAAAGCGCGCCTGGAACGGCAGGCGGCCGAAGGGAGCAGCGGCGCCAAACGGGCGCTGGAACTGGCAAACGACCCGACAGAACTGTTGTCGACTGTCCAGGTGGGAATTACCTTGATTGGCATCGTGACCGGCGCATTCGGTGGCGCAACGATTGCCAAGGCGTTGGCGCCGCATATTCAGACGCTCCCGATAATTGGGCCTTATAGTCAAGCCGCCAGCTTATTTGTCGTGATTGCTGCGATCACCTATTTCTCGTTGATTTTTGGCGAATTGGTGCCTAAAAAAATTGCTTTGAATAATCCGGAGCCGATCGCATCCGCTATCGCGATCCCGATGCGGCTATTTTCCAAGATGTTTTTGCCGTTGGTCCGTCTGCTCAGTTGGTCGACAGAATTGGTGCTGAAGACGCTAAAAGTGAAAGAACCGACGGATCAGGGAGTCACCGAGGAAGAAATAAAGATAATGATCGCGGAAGGAACGGCGTTCGGGACGTTTGAGGAAACCGAGCGGGCTATCGTCGACCGGGTATTCAGCCTGGGCGATATGCGGGCTTCGGCGCTGATGACGCCGCGTACCCAGATCGACTGGATCGATCTGGAGGATGACGAAGAGAATATCTGGCAATCGATTTCTGACAGCGTTCATTCCAAACTGCCGGTCGCCCGCGGTAGTCTCGACGATATCGTCGGAGTCGTTCATTTGCGCGATATTTTGGCAAATCGCGGCCAGCAGACGTTGCCGATCGCAGAGAACATCCAGACACCGCTGTATGTGCCGGCCAGTCTGCGGGCGTTCAAACTGTTGGAGCAGTTTCAGCAGACCGGTACACATATCGCATTTGTTATGGATGAATTTGGCGGACTGATCGGCGTGGTGACCTTGCATGATATCCTGGAGCAACTTGTGGGTGAATTGCCGGAAGAGGAAGAACATCCGGAAATCGTGAAACGGGATGATAATTCCTGGTTAATGGACGGGTTGCTTTCGATCGAAGAATTTAAACGCATGTTTAATATCGAGGAAATGCCCAACCAGGAGATTGAGCATTATCAGACACTGGGCGGCTTCATCACCTCCTATCTGGGGAACTTGCCCAAAACCGGCGAAAAATTTGAGTGGGCCGGTTTCCGGTTTGAAATCGTCGATATGGATAAGATGCGGATCGACAAAGTGATTGTGACGCAACTCGATATAGACCTAAACTCATAAGGGCTCGCGTCTGTATAAAGGGTGAATTGAGAAGTTTTCTTGACAAATTTCGTGGGGTTCGCTATAATCAAAACATAAATAAATAATGACTGCTCTTCTACAGGGGGAGTAGCCGGACAACAGAATCGTCAGTACGGAAAAAAAGCCCGGTTCTGTTGGCAGCTTAAACAATTGCAGGCAAGACCTTGTTCTTTAGGAATGAGGTCTTTTTATTTATGTTTTTGTCCATACTGATGGGTCAGATGCGTAATGAACAAGTGTTTGAAGCGAAAGGGAGAGAATGCCAATGGAGTTGTTTGCCGGAGAGTTTTTATGGGGATTGCTGGCCGTAGTAATGATCGACCTGGTACTGGCTGGAGATAATGCAATCGTGATCGGAATGGCGGCCCGCAATGTTCCCATGGAGCAGCGTCAAAAAACGATTCTTTTGGGAACCGCAGGCGCGATTGGTGTGCGGATCGCAGCAACCGCCGGAGTGGTGTATCTGTTGAACATTCCCGGGCTAATGGCGATTGGCGGACTTTTATTGTTGCGTATTGCCTACAAGCTGCTGGCGGATGGTCAACAACAACATCAAATTGATGCCAAAGACAGTTTGTGGGCGGCGGTGCGTACGATTGTTGTGGCTGATGCCGTGATGGGGGTTGACAATGTATTGGCTGTAGCCGGAGCGTCGCACGGTAATTTTCTGCTCCTGGCATTGGGATTACTGATCAGCGTGCCGGTGGTAATTTGGGGCAGTACCATATTTATCAAATGTGTTGACCGATATCCTGCGGTCATTTATGCCGGAGCCGGTATTTTGGCCTGGACGGCAATGAAAATGCTGCTTAGTGAACCGTTGCTGGCTGATTGGGTAAATCCCTATCCGGTTGCCCAGTGGTTTGCCATGGCATTGGCGGTCGCTGCGGTGTTAGGCGGGGGCTGGATGCAAAGCCGACCGGCGCCGGTCCCTGTGCGGATTCATTCCAACCATTCTGATGCATTCTAAATATTGGCGAAATGATGTTTGTTCTTAATTGTGCGGAGGTGTAAACAGAATGAATAGCCTGAAACTGGTTGTATTGCTGTCGCTGCTGACCGGCCTGTTGGTTACCGCCGGCAGAGCGTTCGGCGGCAATAACGGAATGCTGATCATGTTTGTCATATCCATGGGAATCAATTTTTTCAGTTACTGGTACAGTGACAAAATCGTGCTCAAGATGTACGGAGCCAGAGAGGTCGATATCCATTCGGCCCCCGAACTGGTCGGGATGGTGGCGAACCTGGCCCGGCGGGCTGGAATGCCGATGCCGCGCGTCTACATCATTGATACCGATGCGCCGAACGCCTTTGCGACCGGTCGCGATCCCGAACATGCCGCTGTAGCGGTCACGGCTTCCCTGATGCGTGCCTTGACGCCGCAGGAACTGGAAGGTGTCATGGCGCATGAACTGGCGCACGTGAAGAATCGCGACACTTTGATCAGCACTTTGGTTGCATCGATGGCCGGCGCGATCAGCATGCTGGCGAATATGGCCCAGTGGGCGGCGATTTTCGGAATGGGCCGCAATCAAGACGACGAAGAGAGCGGCAGCGGGTTGGTCGGTTCCCTGTTCATGATCATCCTGGCGCCTTTGGCGGCGATGCTGATTCAGATGGGCATTTCACGTTCGCGGGAGTTTCTGGCCGATGAAACTGGTGCGCGGTTAGCTGGCAATCCGATGGCATTGGCTTCGGCGCTGCGCAAAATCGAACATTATGCGATCCACCGCACAATGCCTGAGGCGACGCCTGCCACTTCACACATGTTTATCGTCAACCCGTTTGCAGGCGCCGGATCATGGCTGACGAGCCTGTTCAGCACCCATCCGCCGACCGATGCGCGGGTGAAGAAATTGCAGACGATGGCCGCTATGCTGGGGCGATAAGAAGAACCTAACGGAAACTGGAATTCAAGCGAAAACCGCTGCCTATCGGTAGCGGTTTTTTTAGTTACAAAATGCGGTGATGCAATGTCTGGCAAGGAAAAAGAGGAAGTTTGTTGAATTTTAAATATTGCGATAAATCCATCGATTTTGAGTGGCATGAAA
>CAZOJA010000262.1:0-3599 GCA_964579955.1 uncultured Veillonellaceae bacterium
GCTTACGCTGCCGGCCTGCGGGCAAGCGAGATTGCCAATCTAAAAGTCGGCGACATTGACAGTAAAAACATGGAGATTTTCATCAGGCAAGGCAAAGGGCAAATCGATCGCTATTCCCTCTTATCCAGTCTCAACCTGGCGGTTCTCAGGCAATATTACAAGCAGTATCGCCCTATTCTATGGCTTTTTCCCGGTCCGGACCCGGCAAAACCAATCAACGTCAAAACGTTAAGCATGATCTTTAGAAACATCAAGCAAAAAATCGGCCTGCAGAAAAACGTCTCCATCCACTCGCTGCGCCACAGTTTCGCCACGCATTTGTTGGAAGACGGAGTAGATATTTGCCACATTCAAAAACTATTGGGGCATAAGAACATCAGCACGACCAGCCGGTATCTTCACTTAACCCGACTGCATTTAAAAAAGATCAGGAGCCCCCTCGACACGATGCCGGAGCCAATCGATGAATGAGCTGCAAGATGTTGTAAACGCATTTGGCCCGGCCTATCTTGCGCGGCACAAGCTTCCGGTGCACCAGCTAAAAGCGCTGACCGCCATCGAAAACTGCCGCACCGCCAACCTGGGCGGACACATGGACGAATGCGACGAATGCGGGCATATCCATATTTCCTACAATTCCTGCCGCAACAGGCATTGCCCCAAGTGCCAGAAACTGGCGAGCGAGCGCTGGATCGAGCAAAGAAAGGAACTGCTGTTGCCTGTTCAATATTTTCATACGGTTTTTACACTGCCGGGCTTGCTCAAACCGCTCACTCGTTACAACCAAAAAACCATTTACGGACTGTTGTTTCGCGCCGCTTCGCAAACCCTATTGGAACTGGCCAGGGATCCAAAGTATCTCGGTGCAGAGATTGGGTTTACCGCCGTCCTGCATACGTGGGGGCAAAACTTGACGGATCATCCGCATCTGCACTGCATCGTTCCCGGCGGCGGACTTTGCGCCACTGGGCAATGGGCCAATGCGAATAAAAACTTTTTCATTCCGGTCAAGGTTCTTTCGCGAAAATTCAAAGGAAAATTTCTGGCCTATCTCCGGGAAGCCTCTGAGGCCGGGGAATTGACTTTCGGTTCGGATCGCCACCAGCATGAGCAGCGCGCTGATTTCAATTGTTTATTGAACCAACTGTATGACCTGGAATGGGTCGTTTTTTGCAAAGAGTCCTTTAAAAACGCAAACTCGGTCATTGAATACCTCGGGCGCTATACTCACCGGGTCGCCATATCTAATCATCGCATTAAAAGCATTCGCAACGGTCATGTTTCGTTTGAATGGAAAGATCGCATCCATAACAACCAAACAAAACTGATGACTCTTACCGGACCGGAGTTTCTGCGCAGATTCCTGCTGCATATCTTGCCGGGGCGATTTATGAAGATTCGGCATTATGGCCTGCTAAGCAACCGAAACCACGTCAAGGTGAAACGATGTCAGGTTTTGCTGAAATGTTTAACCAGACTTGCTGCGAACACAAACACAAATACGCGTGAGTTCCTTTTGAGGCGACTCGGGATCGATATTGAGCAATGCCCCTGCTGCGGTTCCGGCAAGATGATTCGGCGACGAAAGTTCAATTACCAGGCTCGCCATTTGCTGCAATAGACAACAAACAATCGATCCTTTGTGAACGCGCCTCTGTTTGGGGAGGGGGAACTTATGCTCTGGCAAGGGAATAACGTTGAAAACGAGCGTGCTTTTTCGGCCAGCACAATGATTTTTTCTGCAAAAATCCCCTCTGCGCACGAAAAACGGCAAGAGAAAAAAGATTAAAACCCCATAGAAGAGATCGGGCTCGCCAAAATCCGCGACTTAGTTCAACATATTTTATGCACAATTGAGCAAGGGTATCCGCCATTTTGAGTCTGCCACTACAGGCAGGCTATTTTGGTGCGGCTCAACTGCGCATAAAAACCTTTGAGTTATGCTACAGAGTAATATGCTTCAGGAATTTGTTAAACATCTCCTGCCTCGGATAAATATTGTAGAAGTTCGTGCCGAAAGTACCCTGTATTGCTTTGTAGTCCAGAGCGATCTCGTCTTGATCCGAATATGCCAGCGTGTCCACCATCTCGCCTTTTTTGTTTCGCACCTTTTGAAATGCGATCGCACCCCCGACATCGTCAAGGTGAATGATACCGCCCTTCAAAACCTGACAGGTCGCAGCACCAAGCGCTCTTGCGATTCGTTTGACTGACAGCGCATTTTCTTTTGTATATTCGTCGACACCTTTTTTGATACTATAGGCATTATTTTTAACCAAACGTGCGGCCTTTGCAAGTTTCTCTTCCCGCTTGCGCTTCGCCATGTCGGCTTGAGCCTTGCTCCAATATAGAAGCACTTTCCTTACCCTTATTTCTTTATTTTTGTCCTTGTCTTTCCCTGCGTATTCTTCTTCGAAAACAATGAAAGACCCCGCCGAAGCGGGGCCTTTCATTGTGAACTGAATCCTTAGAAGCTCATGTTCATTTGCAGATAGAAGAACGGTTTGTAGTCTTTGTCGCCAAGAAGGCCGCTGTTGTTGGTTTTCAGCGCTTCATAGGTAGCCGTCAACACAGCATTTTTGCTGAAGGTATAGTTGGCCTGAAGAGCCCAGCCTTTTTGCCCTTGCGCAATACTGCTGCTTGAGGTCATGCTGTTGCCCAGCATGCCGGATACGTTGCCCAGATCAATAGACCAAGGATCAAGTTCGCGATAGCTGGCTCCGATACCCCAGCTGCCGACTTTCGATTTGTCAGCGCCTTTGAACCAAAGTTCAGCCATCCAGCCAGAGTGATCGTTGTTGGGATCCTGTTTATCCACTGCGTCGGCAGTGTTTTCAAAATAGGCGGCTTTCAGTTTGAAGTCATCACTGAGCTTGCCGGTAACGCCAAATTGCCAAACCTGGAACGGATAGCCATTGGAATAGGTCCCGTTCGTGTTAAGCACTGCATTGTCAGCGTTGACGCCCCAATACATAGTACCATTCAAAGACCACATCTTGCTGAATTTGTATGTGGCATCAACCAGTAACAATTCTTTTGCCATTGAATTTACACTATTGTTTTGATCGTAGGTACCGACGTCGCCATAACCGACTTTGGCTTCAAATTTGTCGCTGGGAGCGCCAAATTTGAACTGAATGGAGTCATATCCGCCGTTGGTCCAGAACAGGTCCTGGCCGGCAATGACTTGTTGACGACCAACAGCCACTTTCAAACTTGGGCTTTGGGTCCACTCGAAGTAACCATAATCCCAGTACACATCAGTAGCGCTGTTGCCGTTCTGGGTGGTTTCCGGACGATCAGTCCATTGAGCCATCAAACGACCATAGAAAGCCGCCTTGTCATTCAAGTCAGCTTTGGTGTAAACGCGGATACGTTGGTTAAAGCGGTCAAACGCCTTGCCGCCCTGATCGAGAGCGCCATTGTAGCCGCTTTGATAGCGGATACGGCTGTCGCCCCAGAACTTGATGCTGGAAGCATTTTTCTCGAGTTTCGCTACGCGAACGCCGAGGTTGTTCAGTTCAGCTGCGAATTCAACAGCCAATTTGTCGATGAGGGCTTTCATCTGGGCATCGGCTTTGTCAGCGCGAGCCATGGCT
>CAZOJA010000263.1:0-3597 GCA_964579955.1 uncultured Veillonellaceae bacterium
AAATGCAAGTGGCGCATCTGCAGGTGTTGTCGCAGCCGAAGGTATGGGGCGGCGTTCTTTACATGGGAACCGTTTCCACTGCCGGCGCATTTTATTTTTGGAACAAAGGCTTGCAAATGGTGGAAGCTGGTAGCGGCAGTCTGTATTTCTTCTTTCAGCCTTTAGTTGGCACGCTTCTTGGTTGGCTGTTTTTGGGCGAGCAGGTAGGTTGGCCGTTCTGGTTGGGGGCGGCGCTGATATTTGCCGGAGTGCTGATGGTGATTCGCGAATAGAAATCACTCATATCCCTAATTTTTATGTCTGCCTGAAATAACGGCGGACTTTTTTTGTGCCCTGAAGCAACGTAAAATGATTGCAAACAAATGATATAAATTATCAAAACTGGTTGACAGGCAAGACGAAATGAAATACCATGATGTTAAATGAAATTATTTATCAATGATAATGAAACGGGAGACGATACGATGAGCAAAACGCTAGACACATTATTGCCGGGAGAAACGGGAGTCATCAGCCATGTGGCAGGGACCGGGCCGATCAAACGCCGTATCGTTGACATGGGTCTGATTGCCGGGACGGTGGTGCGAGTGCAGAAATATGCACCGTTGGGAGACCCTATTGAAATCAAGGTGAAAAACTTCAATCTGTCGCTACGTAAAATGGAAGCGTCGACAATCATCGTTAAACCATTGGAGGGAGCCGCGCTATGAGTACAGCCTGCATGACCGTTGCTTTGGCGGGAAATCCTAATTCGGGCAAAACGACAATCTTCAACAATATTACCGGGGCCAGACAACACGTCGGCAACTATGCCGGCGTGACCGTGGAGCGGCGCGAAGGATTCCGCCGTTTTCAGGGACAGGATCTGTTGTTGGTCGATTTGCCGGGAACGTACAGTCTGACTGCCAATTCCCTGGATGAGATTGTTGCCCGTAACGTCATCATCGATGAAAAGCCGGATTTAATCGTCAATATCCTTGATGCAGCCAATCTGGAACGCAACCTGTATCTGGCGCTGCAGTTGTTGGAGCTGGAAAGGCCATTGGTTTTGGCTCTCAATATGACCGATATGGCAGAAAAGGCCGGTATCAAAATTAACAGCGATGTATTGCGGCAACGATTTGGAGTGCCGGTGGTAAAACTGATTGGGAATCGCAATCAGGGAACCGAAGAGTTGTTGCAGACGGTGGTCGAAAGTGCAAGACAAACGACCTATCGGCCGTTTTCGATTGATTATGGTGAAAGCATTGAAACGGCCATCGGTGAGGTTACAGAGGCTCTGCGGAATCTGACCAACGTAAAGTTTCCGATGCGCTGGCTGGCGATTAAGCTCTTGGAGAATGACCCCGAGGTGGGATCGTCCTTGCTGAATATCGCTGGCGGAAGTGCTGTCGCGGCGATTGTGGCCAAAGTTCGCAACAAAACGGCGGTTGTGCTGGGGGAAGAGCTCGAGATCGCGATGGCGGAAGCACGTTATCGCGTTGTGGCCGATATTGTCGCGGATTTTGTAGACTCCAGCGGGCGCCAGGAACGAACTGTTTCTGACCGGATTGACGAGGTTCTGACGCATCGGGTGCTGGGATTGCCTTTGTTTTTTGGTATCATGTGGCTATTGTTCAATATCGTGTTTACCGTGGGGGAAATACCGCAAGGCTGGATCGAAGATGCAGTCAAGGGGTTCAGCGACTTGATCTCGGCGAATCTGGCTGAGGGTGAATTGCGGTCTCTCTTGGTTGATGGGATCATTGGCGGAGTAGGCAGTGTGCTCACTTTTTTGCCCAGCATATTATTGTTGTTCTTCGGCATTGCCCTGTTGGAAGATACGGGGTATATGGCGCGGGCCGCGTTTGTCATGGACCGGATCATGCGAGCGGTCGGCTTGCACGGAAAATCCTTTATTCCCTTACTTTTGGGTTTTGGCTGCAGCGTGCCGGCCGTGATGGGATCACGGACGCTGGAGAACAAAGGCGACCGTATGGTGACGATTCTGGTTTCGCCGCTGATGAGTTGCAGCGCCCGTTTGCCGGTCTACACTCTGTTGATTGCTGCTTTTTTCCATGAAAGCGTTGCCGGTAGCGTTTTGTTCTCGATTTATTTTCTGGGAATTTCGCTGGCGATCCTGATGGCGCTGGTTTTCCGCAAATGGATGTTTCCCGGCGCCAGTGAGCCTTTTATCATGGAAATGCCTCCGTATCATTTGCCGACGTTGCGCAGTATCGCAATCCATATGTGGGAACGCAGCGTTCTGTATCTGAAGAAGGCCGGAACCTTGATTCTGGCGGCATCGATTTTGATCTGGTTTATCACCAACTATCCGGCCAATGTCGAATACAGCAAAGATTACGCTGCGGCCAAGGCGCAAGTCGTCGAGCAATATGATGAAGCCGCCGCCCAGCCTTTGCTGGCCCGGCTGGACCAGGAGCAGGCGGGCGAGAAGCTGGCGCTCAGTTACGCTGGCCAGTTTGGCCATTTCATCGAACCTGTCATCAAGCCGCTCGGATTTGATTGGAAAATGGGTGTGGGTCTGGTTTCGGCGGTTGCAGCCAAAGAAGTGTTGGTAAGTACGCTGGCGACCATCTATAGCGTGGGCGATGTCGAGGCGGATTCTCAATCCTTGCAGGAGGCAATGGTTGCCGATCCTTCGTTCAGTCCGCTGGTTGCGTTTAGCCTGATGGTTTTCACTCTGATTTATTCTCCATGTCTGGCAGTATTGGCTGTGATTCGGCGAGAGACCAATTCATGGAAATGGCCGGCTTTCAGTTTCGCTTACTCCACGACGCTGGCCTGGGTGATGTCTTTTGCCGTCTATCAGGGCGGCAGGCTACTTGGATTGCAGTAACTAAACGCTTCAGCTTGCGGGGTGATTATGTCTGATCGTTAAAATGCGATTAATCTTGGTTTTAAGCATTCTTGCTCCGTTCGGGCTGTTGATGCTTTCCCTTCAAATCAACAACTCGCCAGGTGAAGGGGTTTTAGACTCTCACCTGGCTTTTTCCATCGCGGTTTCTTTGATTTTGGCATTGTTGTCGCCAGGGGTGGTTTTGCAATGGGTGATTGGTGATCGGATCTCGCAGTTGCGACAGTTTTGTGCACAGGTAAAACAAGGGAGCTACCATGAAGCGCTGAAGGTGCCAAATGAATTGAGCGGGGGTCAGGATGAAGAAGAATTGACCTTGTTGATGAGAGACATGAATTGGATGGCGCGTCAGATCGGTATTCGTCAGCAGGAAATGCAGGATTCGGCGGCACGGATCGAACAACAGAAGCAAACGCTGCTGGCGATGAACGAACAATTGCTGCAAGTACAGGCGAAAAAGCAACAACAAACCGATGAACTGGTCAATTTGTGCCAGCGGATGAAAAAAATGGCAATGACCGACCCTTTGACGGATATTGCCAACCGGCGCTATTTTTTTGAAACCTTGCAGCGACATGCGTCGCGCGAACTTTGTTCAGGCAGTTTGCTTGGCTTGTTGATTATCGATGTTGATCATTTTAAAGGAATTAATGATACTCATGGGCATCAGATTGGTGACAGAGTGCTGCAGGAATTGGCAAAAACGATAGGGGTGGTAACACGCAGCGAGGATCTGTTGG
>CAZOJA010000264.1:0-3582 GCA_964579955.1 uncultured Veillonellaceae bacterium
CTGACCCAGGGCGGCCCTGCCGGCGCAACCAACGTAATCGTCTATTCCATCTACCGTGAGGCGTTCTTCAACTTCCACTTCAGTTACGCCAGCGCCCAGGCCATCGTGCTGTTCCTGATCATTCTCGCACTGACCGTCCTGGAATTTGTGATCCTGGAGAAGAAGGTGTTCTACAAATGAGAAGACTGATTGCCGCCGTCCAGTACCTGGTCCTGGCACTGGCCTCGCTGCTGCTGCTGTTCCCCGTCATCTACGCCCTGTTGGTCAGTTTTCAGAGCGCTGCCGAAAGCGTCGCCTATCCGCCGGTGTTCTTGCCGGCGGAGTTCAGCTGGCAGAGTTATCTCGTCGCGATGAAGACGGCGCCGATCTTTCGTTTTATCTTCAACAGCTTTGTCGTTTCCGCCGTGGTCACGGTGGGCCAGCTGATCACCGCCAGCCTGGCGGCCTATGCCTTCACCTACCTCAGCTTTCCCGGCCGCAACGCCATCTTCTATCTGTTCCTTTCAACCATGATGATCCCCTGGGAAGTCACGATCATCCCCAACTACTTCACGATCAGGGAACTCAACTGGCTTGACACTTACCAGGGCCTCGCCGTCCCGTTCCTTGCCTCGGCGTTCGGCACTTTTCTCCTCAGGCAGTCTTTCATGACTCTGCCGCGGGAACTGTACGACGCCGCACGAATCGACGGCTGCGGGCATTTCCGTTTTTTCCTGACCATGGTGCTTCCCCTGTCCCGACCGGCGTTGGGAACACTGGCGGTCTATTCGTTCCTGATGACCTACAACCAATATCTCTGGCCACTGTTGGTCACCAACAAAGATACGATGCGAACGGTGCAGATCGGTCTGGCGATGCTGCAGTGGGACCAGGCCGCGGCATGGAACACCATAATGGCCGGCGTGATCCTGGTATCCCTGCCGGCGGCGGCGTTACTGATCGTCGGGCAAAAACAGCTGGTCCGGGGAATGACGGCAGGTGCACTGAAAGGGTGACCCGATAAAACAAGCAAAAGTGAGGAGGTTGCGGAAAATGAACTGGAAAAAAGCCCTGTGTCTCATGGTCATGGTCCTGTTTGCCCTCGGCGCCGTAGGTTGCGGTGGCAGTCCGGAAAAACCGAAAGCGGAGGAAAAGAAGCCGATCAAGATCGTATTCTGGTATTCCATCGGTGGCAAGGTCGCCGAAACGACCAAAGTATTGGTCGACCGTTTCAACGCTTCACAGAAGGACATTGTCGTAGAAGCGATTTTTCAGGGATCGTATGACGATGCGATCAACAAACTGAAGCAATCGATCGTTTCCAAGTCCGCCCCGCATGTCATGCAGGTATATGATATCGGCAGCCGTTTCATGATCGACAGCAAAGCGGTCGTGCCGGTGCAAAAATGGGTCGATGCCGACAAGGTCGACCTGAAGACGTTTGAACCGAATCTGCTGGCTTATTACACAGTCGATAACAAGCTGTATTCGATGCCGTTCAACACTTCCACGCCGATTCTGTATTATAACAAGAACATGTTCAAGGAAGCCGGCCTGGATGTGGCAAAGCCGCCGCAAACCTTCGAAGAGGTGGCGGCCGCTGCCCGAAAACTGACGGTGAAAGACGGTTCCGGCAAAGTCACCCGCCCAGGCATCACCATCGCCATCTACGGCTGGTTCTTTGAGCAGTTGATGGCAGTGCAGAACGCCTTCTACGCCAACAACGAAAACGGCCGCTCCGGCATGGCCACGGCGACCGCGTTCAATTCACCGGAAGGAGAAAAAATCCTCACCTGGTGGCATGGCATGGTCAAGGAAGGAATCGCCGGCAATATCGGCCGCAAGACTGCCGATACCCAGAAAGCGTTCATCGGCGGACAAACTGCCATGACCATCGACTCCACCGGCGTGCTTGGCGACATCGTGACCGGCGTCGGCGGCAAATTCGAGGTCGGCACGGCCTTTTTACCCCGGCCGGAAGGCGCCAAGGGCGGCGTGATCATCGGCGGCGGCTCGCTGTGGATGCTGGCCGGACACCCGGATGCGGAAGAAAAAGCTGCCTGGACCTTTATCAAGTTCATGTCGGATGCCAAACAACAGGCGTTCTGGCATATCAACACCGGTTATTTCCCGGTCACCATGAAGGCATACGATGATGCCGACCTCAAGGCGCATCACGCCAAATATCCGCAGTTCAAAGTCGCCGTAGACCAGCTCCACAGCACACCGATCACCAAAGCGACGCAGGGAGCTCTGCTCGGCGTGTTCACCCAGTCCCGCCAGGAAATCGAGACCGCGATCGAGACCGTGCTGAACAACCAGGCAACGCCGAAACAGGCCCTGACCAAGTCGGCAGGCGTCGTTGATGCCGCGCTGACACGCTATAATCAAACGGCGAAGTAGTGAGGGGATGAGAACGTGGCGGGAGTCAAGCTTCGTAATATAAGCAAACTGTTCGGCGTACAAACGGCCGTGGCGCCGATGGACCTGGATATCGTCGACGGCGAATTCCTGGTCCTGGTCGGACCGTCGGGCTGTGGAAAAACAACGACACTGCGTATGATCGCGGGGCTTGAGTCCCCTACGACGGGCCAGATCTTTATCGGCGACACCGATGTGACCCAGCTGGAACCGAAGCATCGCGACATCGCGATGGTGTTTCAGAACTACGCACTGTATCCGCATATGAAGGTCTATGACAACATGTCCTACAGCCTGAAGCTGCGGGGCATGAAAAAAACCGAGCTGGACGGCCGGATCCAGAAGGCCGCCGAGATCCTCGGCATCGGGGCGCTGCTCGACCGCTATCCCCGGCAACTCTCCGGCGGCCAACAGCAGCGGGTCGCATTGGGACGGGCGATCGTGCGTGACCCGCAGGTCTTTCTGATGGACGAACCGCTGTCCAACCTAGACGCCAAGCTGCGTCTGCAAACCCGTTCCGAGCTGATCAAACTGCATCAGCGGCTAAAAACGACAGTGGTGTACGTGACCCACGACCAGGTGGAAGCGATGACCATGGGAACCCGGATCGTGGTGATGAAGGACGGCTTCGTGCAGCAAGTCGGCCCGCCGGACGCCATTTACCGCGAACCGGCCAACATGTTCGTCGCCGCGTTCGTCGGCTCGCCGCCGATGCAGTTCCTGCGCGGCGAGACAGTCCGGGAGGCGGGGCGTCTGCTGTTCAACGGGCAGGGAATGAGCCTGCCCCTGACGGAGTTCGGCGAGGCTGCGCCTGTCCGCAGCGACATCGTGCTTGGCGTCCGGCCGGAAAACCTGGATCTGACGACCGATACAACAGCGATTCCCTGTCTGGTCGACGTCGTGGAAAATATCGGCTCTGAAGCGCTGATCCACGGCAAAACGCCGGCCGGGGAAATGATCGTCATCCGCATGAACACACCGGAAACCGTGCCGGTAGCGGGAGAGACCATCCATGCCAGGCCGGCGCGGGGCAATATCCATCTGTTCGATGCCGAAACAGGAGCTTCATTGGCCCTGGCCAAAGTCAAACCGGCCAGGCTGCAACCGGACGCGCAGTAAAAGCTCCCCATACAATCATTGAACCCGCTGACCCTTACGGGTTCGGCGGGTTCTTTCCGAATC
>CAZOJA010000265.1:0-3550 GCA_964579955.1 uncultured Veillonellaceae bacterium
GAGGGATGGCTGCAAAGGTGGGTATCGATGAATTCCGCGCCGAACTTCTTCCCCAGGATAAGGTTGAGGCGATCGAAGAACTGTTGAAAAAATATGGCAAAGTAGCAATGGTGGGTGACGGCATCAATGACGCCCCGGCTCTGGCTCTATCTACCGTAGGGATTGCAATGGGCGGCGCAGGAACCGATACGGCGCTCGAAACAGCAGATATCGCCCTCATGGCCGACGATCTGCACATGTTGCCGTTCACCATTCGACTCAGCCGCAACGCCCTGGCCATTATTCGCCAGAACATTACCTTTTCGCTGGCAATCAAGCTGGTCGCCGTACTGGCCGTGTTCCCTGGTTGGCTGACTTTGTGGCTCGCCATTCTGGCGGACATGGGCGCATCGCTTCTCGTGACGCTGAACAGCCTGCGTTTGCTGCGGGTTAAACCCGAGGAGTGAAGCACTGCACTATTCTGTGAGGTTTAATGGGAAACAAAATTGATTGTTGATGCGGGGAGGAAACATCATGGAGCCAATCGTTGATATAGCCAAAATAAGAAAAGACGCGGAATCGTATTATCGCAATGGGGATTTTTACTGCTCAGAAGCGATTGTCAAGTCGATCAAAGATGGATTTGGGCTGGAGTTGCCGGATAGTGTGATCGCTATGGCTTCCGGTTTTCCGGTTGGCATGGGAGGGTCAGGCTGCACGTGCGGAGCCGTTGCCGGAGGAATTATGGCTATTGGCATGTTTTTTGGCAGAACAGAGGCAAAAGATTCGAAAGTGAATAAAGCCATGCAGCTCGCCAAGGAATTGCATGACGGTTTTCAGCAGCGACATTCATGCCTATGCTGCAGGGTATTGACCCGCGGTATGGAATTGGGAACGCCGGTGCATATGGAACAATGTATCTCTTTCACCGGCGAAGTCGCTGAAGAGACGGCCAAAATTATCATGAGGGAATTAAGAGACTAAACCCTAATTTGTCAACAGAGGATTCTCGTCAGTGGCAAATAATGCCGGAAAAGCGGATCGAAATGTCATGTGGGAACGTCATTGCGTCTTGCGTTCTTCAGGAGCAGGCGTAGCGTGAATAAAGCGGAGTGAGCTCTTATAAGCAGGGACCAAAAGGTTGTCCTGACTTTGCACAGTAACCCTGATGCCCCAAAATTGCAGCGTTTCTATTACTCCTCCCCGCATTTTCAACGAATTTTCCAGCGTTGCCGGATCGCCGATGGCTTTTATTTCAAAAGGCGTGGAGAGGTTCGCGTTGTTGACAGAAATGAAGGCCCCGGCGGAGCGAATTTCCGATGTAGCGATGAGACGCTGGCCGTTGATGGAAATAGCTTCGGAACCGGCAGCGCGCAATTCATTAATTACTTTTAACAGATCTTCATCTTTGGTCAGATACAAATTCGGATTTTTGACACCTGCCTGCGGGACGGACTTTGTATCATCCACGGTCACGATGACGCCCTTGCCTTGCAGTGCAAGGATGCCAGCCCCTATTTTAATTGTTTCCACCTCGTTGGCTGTTGCGGCTTGGCCTGCGGCTTGACGCAGATCGCGAACCACCTTCTCCAATGCATCGCGTTCTTGTTCCGATTTTTTCAGCTGCTGCGTCAGATCTTCAGCTCTCTGGTATTGCAAAGGTGAACGATTATCCCGAGTTGTGCGAAACTGCACAGCCAGCATAATTCCCAAGATAACGCAAACCAAGGCGATCGAAAACTGTCCTTTTTTTCGCATTCACTTGTACTCCTTTAATGAAAATGATAATGGGTTGAACAAGCGAAAGCTTTGAGCACCCTTGCGTTCTGTTGATTACTACGATTGTATACATATTGGACGGAGCCCACAAGAGACACTGCGAAGAAGTTCCTGATTTGTTCCTGATTTGACCATACTTTGGACAAACATTTTCATTATACTGATATCAAACGAGGTAAGGAGTGATTGTTGTGAAAAGAGTCGGCATGTTTTTAGTGGTGGGTCTGCTCGTTCTCGGTTTAGCAGGATCGGTTGCCGCCGCAGCTCCAGCGGCGCCGAATCAAAATCCGAACCAAACCGGTTGGAATTGCCCGTACTGGGGTCAGCAGCAGGCGAACTTGACGGAAGCGCAAAAGCAGGACTTGATTGCCTACCAGAACCAAGTGCTCGAATCCAAAAAGCAGCTAATGCAGAAACAGGTGGATTTGGGCTGGATCACACAAGCCCAGGCTGACCAGTATATCGCTGCCATGAGCCAGCATATGGTCAATGGCGCAGCCTATGGTTGCGGCATGGGTGGCGGAATGATGAACGGCGGCATGATGAATGGCACCGGTATGCATGGCGGCATGATGGGTGGCGGAATGATGAACGGCGGAAGGGGCGCGGGGTGTTGCTGGTAAGCAGGCCTGCTGCAAAACAGAACAGAAGGGCCTGCTGCTGAATATGTGTGGCAAGGCCCTTCCTTTTTGGAGTATATGCGATATTATTAGGGTAAAGGTAGATAGCAAGGCTCGCGGGAGGTGAAAATATGAGCGGAAACACTGTGCTGATAGTTGACGACGAAGCTCAAATTCGCGAACTGTTGTCCATGTATTTTGTCCAGGAAGGTTTTACCGTAGCAGAGGCGGCCGATGGTGCGGAAGCGTTGGTAAGATTGCAGCAGGTAAAACCTGACATCATTCTGCTTGACATCATGATGCCGGTCATCGATGGCTTGGAAGTCTGCCAGCAAATCCGCAAGTTCTCCACTGTCCCGATCATTATGCTTACTTCCCGCACGCAGAGCGAAGACAGGATCATGGGCCTGGAGCTGGGAGCCGACGACTATGTTTCTAAGCCCTTCGACCCAAGGGAAGTAGTGGCGCGAGTAAAAGCCGTGCTTCGGCGTACTGCCGCCCCGCCGGAATATGGCAAGGGCGATGTTGTTTCGTTCACAGGACTGCAGATCAACATGGCGGAGCGGAGCGTGACTGCTTTTGATAAGCCGGTCGCACTTGCCAATAAGGAAATGGAAGTGCTGTGGCAGTTAGTCTCACGACCGGGGATGGTGATGTCCCGCGAACAACTGTTGGAGACGGTTTGGGATTATAGCTATTGCGGCGATACAAGGACCGTCGATACTCACGTGAAACGACTGCGGAAAAAGCTAGGTTCAGGGCCGGATACACCTTGGGACATCAAAACGATCTGGGGTATCGGCTACAAGTTTGAGGTGCGAAAGTGAAAATCTCGCTTCGGAATAAATTGTTGGCGGCTTTTTTGATTTTGGTCATTCTGGTGCTGGCAGGGGTCGCTGCCGGTGCGTCTTCGCTTGTCCGGGGCTATCTCGTCGACAGCAAACGGCATGAATTGACTGACAAGGCCTACGAGATCGCTCGCATGGTCAACGCGTATTACGACGGGCATATCACCCTCGGGCAGCTGCATAATTTCGTCAACAGCGTGGACAGCTTTTTGGACGCCAGGGTTTGGGTCGTTGATAAAAATCAAAACCTGATCACCGTATCTGAAGAAAGGCCTGACGAAGGCCAAGGGAACCGGCGACCTGTTTCGGCAGTCAAGCCGAGCC
>CAZOJA010000266.1:0-3549 GCA_964579955.1 uncultured Veillonellaceae bacterium
TTGCCGTCCTTGATCGTGAAGGGGCGTTCGGCAACGGTACCGATCGGAAACAAAGTGTCCATGTGTCCGATGATCATCACTTCTTTATTGCCGGTCCCTTGCTTTTTCGCCAGCAGATGCGTACAGGCGCCCGGCACGTCAATGTATTCGACCGCAAAATCCAGCTCCGCCAGCTTGTCGCCGATCATCCGGGCTACTTTCGCCACCCCTTCCGGGCTGTCATATCCTGAATCGATATTCACCAAGTTCTCTAAAAATCCGACCATTTTTTCATGCTTTGTTTCGATGGTTTGCAGTAGCTTGTCCATTCGCACCGGCCCCCTTAATTAATTAAAAAATATGTTCATCGTTCCATCCATGCTTTGCGAATAGTTCGATTAGTGTTATTATACGGATAAAGTCACAGACCTAATATAGTCCTTAATTTGTCCAAAATATCCAGGGAGGAACAGGTTCATGAAAGTAGGCGTCATCGGCCCCAGCCAAATTGTTGCCAAGACTGTGAAGGTGATCAAAAGAGAGTTTCCCCAGATTGAGCCGGTCGAATATATCTATGCGATTTACACGGAAACGCCGGCCATAATCAAATATCACCAGCTGGAAGTCGACGCGCTGCTGTTCACGGGCAAAACGCCGTACACGCTTGCCGGCAAGCAGTTGAAGCAGACCGTGCCCTGGGAATACGTTCCCCGCAGCGGCAGCTCCCTGCTGAGGATTTTGCTGTACGCCAAAATCTGGACCGATTATGATATCCGCAATATCAGTTTCGACACCTACAATCAGGATCTGCTCTATGAAGCCTATCAGGAAATCGGCATTCCTGTGGATCAACTGAAACTGTTTATCTCGCAGGAAAGCATGATACCGGGGGACTATCATCGGCAGATCTGCACCTTCCACCGGAAGAACTTCGCAGAAAACCAAGTTTCCTGCTGCATCACCGCGTTGCAGGCGGTTTACGACGAGTTGCAGGCCGACGGCATCCCGTGCCTGTTGCTGGAACCGACCACCAATGTCATACGGGAAACGCTCTACAAACTGCAACTGAAGTATCTGGTCAAGCTCAGTCAGCAAAGCCAGTTGGTCGCTCTCTGCATCCAGATCGATTCGCCCAACGAGTTGTCCCTGCTTGCCGACGATGAATACCAAGCCGCCCTGAACCGGACCAAAGTATCGGAACAGGTGTATCTGTTCGCCCAGCGCATCCAGGCCGCGGTCATCGAGACCGAAGGAAACAAATACCTGCTGTTCACGACCATGCAGCTGCTGGACAACGAAACCAACAGTTTTAAGAACCTGGATTTGCTCTATGCAGTCCAGGCCAACACCAACAGTACCATCAGCGTGGGAATCGGCTACGGTCAGACTGCCAACGCCGCCAAGCTCGGCGCAAACCGGGGCATGCTCCAGGCAAGCAAGAAAGGCGGCAATATGGCGTTCATCGTGTATGACGACAAAAAAATCATCGGGCCGCTGGCAAGCGTCGCACCAAATAAGGAATCGAAAAATCCGGTCATCGATGAAAAATTTCTCCGGATAGCGCAAACCGTCGGCATCAGTGTCAACACGGCGTTCAAGCTGCACTGCGTCACCAGCCAGACCGGCCGCAACGAGTTTACCGTCAAGGAGCTGGCGCCACTGTTCGGTGTGACCGACCGCACGATGAACCGGATCATCGAAAAATTCGTTGCCGCTGGTTATTGCAAGCTAATCGGCAAACGAATCCTCGGCAAAGCCGGCAGGCCAACCCGAATCATCCAGCTGTCGCTGGAATGAGTCGGACTCTTGCAGTTTCAGGCAAAACAACAGGCGGTTGCGTGCTGCAACGCAGCGACGCAACCGCCTTCATAACGTAAAATCAGGATCGGATTACAATTGGGGCGGCAATCGCATCGGCCGAACCCGTTCCAGAGCCGCGGCGATTTCCAGCAGACAGGACTCCGTCCAGGGTCGTCCGATAAACTCGATGCCAATCGGAACCCCCTGCGGCGCCGTTGCCGAAACAGAGGAAAATCCGGCAGGAACGGTAATCGAAGGAAAGCCGGTAACCGAGGCCAGCACACCGTTGCGGCCGATCTGCGGTTGGCCGACTTTTACCACCAGTCCCTGCTGGTGGGGAAACACGAAGGCATCCAGCCGATAATCCGCCATGATCTTTAACAGAGTCCCCCGTAGCCGTTCCTGTTCCTGCAACCGACGGTAATAATCAAGACCCTGTGACTCCAGCGCAACCGCCTGCCGCAGATTGTCGCCGATGCCGGGATGAAACCGGCCGGATGCCAGCACATCTCGCAGCGAATGCACCGGCGCCTCGGGGCCGAGCCGACGCAGATACAAGTCGAGATCGCGCTCCAGTTCATGCAGATGAACGCTGACATCCCGGACCAAGGCGCCAGCATCAAACTTTTCGGTCAGCTCGATGAATTCGGCCCCCACAGTCCGCAACGCATCAATGCAGCCCTCTATTGCCGCGTTAACCTCGATCGCCGCCTCGCCGGCGCCGAACAGGCTTCGCAATATGCCGATGCGTCGTCCTGTCGGTTGCGGATTGGCGGCCGCCTCCAGATACCTTCCCGTCGTCGGCTGTCCGACACTGTAAGCCGTTTTGCCATCGGTAGGGTCGTAGCCGGCCATCACCTCCAGCAGCAGCGCCGCATCACTCACGTTCCGTGCAATAGGCCCTGCCGTATCCTGCGTGTCGGAATAGGGTACCAGGCCGCTACGGCTTAACAGACCGGTCGTTGGGCGGATTCCGACCAAATTGTTGGCGGAGGCCGGCGAACGAACCGAATTGACCGTGTCGGTCCCGACCCCGGCCACGCCGAATCCCGCTGCCACACCGGCGCCGGTGCCGCCGCTCGATCCGCCGGGAGTCCGGCTGAGATCGTATGGGTTCAGGGTTTGCCCGCCCAGGGAACTGACTGTTTCGCCCCACACAGCAAATTCATGCAGATTGACCTTGGCCAGGATAATCGCCCCGGCGTCCTTGAGCTTTCGCACCAGGAACGCATCCTGCGCCGGTTGGTTGTTTTTCAGGCAAACCGAGCCGGCGGTCGTTTTCATGTCGGCGGTTTCAATATTATCCTTCAGCAAAAGGGGAATGCCGTGCAACGGCCCGATCATCCCCTGCCGACACAGGGCTTCGTCCCGCTCAGTCGCCAACTGGAGCGCCCGCGGATTGACCCGCAAAACCGCGTTCAGTTTCGGGCCGTACTGATCGTACGCTTCGATCCGGTTCAGGCAGGTTTCCACCAATTGTCGGCAAGTAAGCTCTCCCCGCTGCATCGCGGAATGAATCATCACGATTGTCGGTTCGGACACAATCTCGCCCCCTCATTTTAATCAAGCACAGACTCCTGAAGCTATGTTCTCACTTTACAGCTTCTTTTCCTGCAAATTACGGGAGTTATTGCAAGAAACAACACTTAACCATTGCAAAAGATACGGCATTTGCGCTTCGCGCAAATGCCGTATCTTTTGCAAACCTGGCGGCTATTCTTGCCGCTGTTGTCTTTGTGTTTGAGTTTATTCCAGCACCAGGCGATGGAA
>CAZOJA010000267.1:0-3529 GCA_964579955.1 uncultured Veillonellaceae bacterium
ATATTTGAATTAAAACAGTATTGTTTATCGCCGCAATTGCCCGTATTTTTCCCCCGCGAACTTTTCCCCGCTTGCAAAGTCGCCGCAAAGGTGGGATATTATAGATATGTTTAAGTACGACCCCCAAATCAAGCCGGTAATCGTCCTGGCTCTGCTGACCGCCGCCTGTCTGGTCGGCGATTCGATGCTCTATATTGTAATGCCGACGCATTGGCAAGAATTCGGTCTGGATTCGCTCTGGGAAGTCGGCGTCCTGTTGTCGGCGAACCGTCTGGTCAGGCTGCCGCTGAATCCCGTGGTCGGCTGGGCCTACAAACGGATCAGCACCCGGCAGGGCGTGCTGATCGCAGCGATCCTTGCCTTGCTGACCACCTTGTCGTATGGGTTCGTCAAAGGCTTCTACCCGTTGCTGCTCATCCGCTGCATCTGGGGCGTAGCCTGGTCGTTTCTGCGGCTCGGCTCCTTTTTTGCGATCGCTGATTGCGCCAGCGACACCAACCGCGGACACTGCATGGGAGTGTTCAACGGGCTGTATCGCCTCGGCAGCCTGGCCGGCATGCTGGCGGGCGGCTTTATCGCCGACCTGTTCGGTCTGACCGCAACGGCGCTGTTTTTCGGCGCGGTTACGTTCTCAGCGATTCCGGCAGCTTTTCTGTCGGTGCCTGCGGCCAAGAACCATAGCAATTCGCCTGCCGAAGCGTCCCCCCCTCTCAGCGTGCTCTGGCGGGATGCCGGCGTGTTGCTGGCGCTGGTCACAGGCGCGGTCGTCGCCATGATCTATCAGGGTGTCTTCACCGCCACGCTGAGTTATCTGGTGGAAACGCACAATTCCTCCACCGTTTCTCTCGCGGGGTTTGTCTTTGGCGCGGCTTCGCTGGCCGGAATCCTGCAGGCGATCCGCTGGAGCTGGGAACCGTGGCTGGCGCCCTGGGTCGGCATCAAGTCGGATGGCCGGCATGGCCGGAAAAAAGTCCTGTTGCTTTCCCTGTTCCTGGCAGCGCTATTGTTCTGCCTACTGCCGCTGGATATCCCTTTATTGCCCTGGTTGCTCGTCGTCATGGGCGTTCAGGTCACCGCGACCGCCCTGACCACGCTGACGGACGCAGTTGCCGCCGATGCGGCGAATCGCGCCGCCAAAGTACTTGTTTTGACCGCCTACTCGCTGGCGATCGACCTCGGTTCGGCAATCGGTCCGATCATCGGTTATCTGCTCAATTCGAACCTCGATCCGTATGCAGCATACTGGATGGCCGCGGTCTCCCTGCTAGCGCTGGCCGCGGCCTGGCTATGGCCGAAAGGCGGATCGGCAGCGCCTTGATTCTCAGGCATATTTCTCGCAATACCGGTCAATGGCAAATTTTCTTCGCAGGCCTTTGTCATTCATGAAGCGGATCTTGCCGAATACCGCCCGCTCGCTCCAGGCCCGGTCGTGCACGCCGCCGATGCTCCAGGCGATGCCTGCGTAACCGTTCGGGTCGCGGCCGTCCAGTTCATATCTGTCATTGAGACAAATCGCCGTCTGCATCGCCTGTCGCGGCGACTGCGACCATTCGAGGATTTTTTTCGCCCAATACATCCTCATGTAGCCATGCATCTTGCCGGTTGTCACCATCTGCCGCTGCGCGGCGTTCCAGATCGGGTCGTGCGTGGCCGCCTGCTCGAAGGCGGTCGGGGAATAGAGATAGGGACGCGGGTCATCCAGATGTTCCGCTAGCGACTGCTGCGCCCAGGCAGGGAAGCCGGCAGGGTTGTCATAGTCTGGGTTATAATAGCAAAAATTATCCGCCAGTTCCCTTCTGACAATCAGTTCTTCCAGAAACGCCTCCGTCTGCGGTGACGCAGCGCTGCGCCGCAGCACCGCCAACGCGGTCCGTTGGGCCGACAGCTGGCCGAAATGCAGATAGGGCGACAGTCGGGACTGACGGTCCAGCGTCGGATCATTGCTGTGCAGGCCGTAATCGTCCAAGCCGTCTTGCAAAAACGAATCCAGCCGCGACAGCGCGGCCTGCCCGCCCGGTTGCAGCCAGTCGACCTCAGCGACGCGGCGGTCGAGGTCGAGTCCCGCCAGCAGGCGTTCGACCGCCGGCCCCGGCGAAGCGGCAATCCGCTCCGGATAAGGATGCCGCGCCAGCGACGGGAACTCCTCGAGAAATTGCGGCAACAGTTTTTTCAGCTTGGGCCGCAGGGTATAGGCGGCAAACTCGAGTTTGGGCGAGGCGACCCAGCAGGGCACGATATTGTGGGCATCGACCTCGTGGCATTCGATGGAAATCCGCGCAAGCAGTTTTTCCTTCCACTCCCGCTTGATCCGCAGCGGGTCAAAATCAGTGACCAGCAAACTTGCCCCTTGTTGCGTCAGCCAGCCGGCCAGCACTTCGTGCGGCTGCCCTGTAAGCAGATGGCAGGCGATGTTTTGCTGTTCCAGCTCGCGAAACGTGCTCTGCAATCCGCGGAGCATAAACCCGTACTGGCGCAGCGTGGCCGACAGGAAGGCGGGCGCCAGGCAAAAAACGACCACTAAGGGTCGTTTTTTACTAACCGCCTGCTGCTGGGCGTGCAACAACGCCCAGTTGTCCGCCGCCCGTTGGTCGCGGCTCATCCAGTACACCACCGGCCCCGGCCCGCTGAAGTCAGCCGTTTTCAAACTCCGGACGCGCTGCGGATTGACCATTTGACCGATCAACCGGCCCGTCGCTTGCCGGAAACGTGCTCGATGCCGATTTTCACCACCTGGGTGGCGGCGCGGAACTTCTCGATATAGGCGTGGCCGGCTTCGAGGAAGTCGGCGCTGTATCTTTGAATAATCGCTTCCAGCGCAAGTTCTTTTTCCGCCGCGTCGACGATTGCCGCCGGGCCGAACACCATCACACTTTCATAGTTTGTGGCGAATTTGTCAGGCAACACCTGCGTGTTGCCGACCACGGTGAAGCAAGCCTGGGGATTGGCCGCGATTGCGCTGAGTTTCTTGCCTTGCAGCGCGCAGTGCACATACACCGCATCGTTGGCATATACATAATTCAAAGGAACTCCATAGGGCCTGCCCTCTTCATCAATCAGGGCCAGGACGCCATATTCCCCCCGTCCCAGCAGTTCTTTGGCTTCGGCTTCAGACATCTGCCGGTCAATCCGACGCATCGATTTCATATGCAGCAGCTCCCTCTTCAAAAACTTAGCCTTTCCATTTCATGATTTATTCAGGACAGCACGGTATTATTCCTGCCTGGGCGGACCATTGCAAACAAAGGTTTTTTGCCGGCGATTGTCGTATTATCCTACTAATAGTCCAGCGCGCCGCAAATGCGCCACAAAGGAGCGTCCCGCATGACTCACAACCAACTGCGCCGTGAAATCTACCTTTTGCTGTCCGAGGCCTTCAAGCAACCCTCGGCCCAGTTTGTCGCCGAACAAAGCGAAGTCGTCCGGTTTCTTGCCCATGCCAGGCAAGAGCTGAACTGCGACCTGCCCGGCGAGTTGTATGAAGATTGGCCCGCCTTGCTGCCCGACCTGGCTACCGCCAGCGCCGCCTATC
>CAZOJA010000268.1:0-3528 GCA_964579955.1 uncultured Veillonellaceae bacterium
GCACTGGTTTTTGAATCGATAATAACTTGACTATGGTTTTTGACGTGGATGAGTTTGCTCTGGTTGCGTATGAGGCAGGAAAAAGACATGATCAACACGAACAATCCTTCATAATCAATTCGACCTGGCAGAAGATGAAGGAGAATAGGATTTATGAAACTTAGTGCTGAGATTGCTTATCGCACGATTGACTTCGTATATGCCGAGACCGGGTGCAAAGCGCTCGTGTGCGATTTAAACGGCGTGATCGTCGCATCGGTGGATAAGGAACGTATCGGCAATATCCATAGCATTTCTTGCAGAATCCTTCAGGAAGGGTTGGAAGAATTGACAGCCAGCCGCGAAGATGAGCAACAATCTGGCGGAATGGTGCGGCTCGGTGTTCATATGCCAATTAAAGTCGGCGCGGAAGTGGTGGGTACCTATGGCATAGGCGGGGAGCCATCCTTGGTCCGTTCAATTGCCCGGATTTCGATCGGCTTGATCCGAGATGATTTGGAAAAGGAACACATCCGTCGCCAGATGCTGGAACAGGACCAACGGTTTCATCGCCTGTTCGCAAGCATGACGGAAGGCGTGGCTTTGCACGAAGTCATTATGGATGAGGCGGGAAAAGCTGTCAATTACCGGATTCTTGAAGTCAATGATGGGTACGAACGCAATGTGGGTTTAAAGAAGGCGGCCGTATGCGGCAAGCTGGCGAATGAAGCTTACGGTACGTCGGAGCCGCCGTTTCTCGAAAAGTTTTCCACAGTTGGCCTTGCTGGTATTGCCGATTCGCTGGAAGTCTTTTTTGAACCGCTGAACAAACATTTTGCCATCTCTATCGTTCCTTGGGGAAAGCATCGCTTTGCCACGATATTTTTTGATGTCAGCGAGAGAAAGCGGCTGGAACAAGAACTGCAACGATATTCGAGCCAATTGGAAGCGACCGTGGAAGAACGTACGGAACAACTTTCTGCAGCCAATGAAGAATTGACGGCCATGAACGAAGAAATGTCGGCCATGAACGAAGAACTGAAGGCGATGAACGAAACACTGGAGGATGCGAACCGGGCATTGGCGGTGGAAGTCGAGCAACGCCAGAAAAAAGAACAAGAATTATTGCAGCGTGAAAAGCAGTACCAAGCGATTACAAGCCTGATCAAGCAATCTGCCGGCGGCATTGAGAAACTGCTGGAGACGATCCTGAATGAAGCGGTTACGCTGGTGGGAGCGCCGGGCGGCTATATCGGCCTGTTGGACGAAAGCGGAAAGAATAGCGTAATCTGTCACACGGTCGGCGCCAGCCAGGTGCTACTTATGAGCAGCCAGTCGACGGAAGAGGGGCTGCTCGGCGAAGTATGCAGTAGTGGCAAAATTCATTGTGTTGCCGACTATCGGCGCTATCCGCGCCGCATTATCGAAAATACGATGATTGAAAACCTGACAACCGTAATTAAAATGCCGTTGATCATTGAGGAAAAGGTCAAAGGGGTGCTGGTGGCCAACTGGCAGAACCAAGTCCATCCAGTATCGGCGGAGGAACTGGAGATATTTCAACAATTCGGTAATCTGGCATCAATTGCGATGGAACGTGTCCATGCCGGTGAAAAAATCGCCAGACAAAACCTGCTGCGGCAAAAACTGGCTGAATCTACTGCGTACTTGGTGAACGAACTTGACATGGACAAAGTTCTCACAATTATTTTGCAGCAGGCAACCACCATTATCGGCATGAGTCATGGTTTTATCGCTTTCTTTGAACCGGATGGCGAGCATATTACTTTTAAATGCGGTCTGGGTAGGTTCGAGAGTCAGGCCGGCAATACGATGTTTTTTGGCAATCGCGGTCTTCTGGCAGAAGTTTTGCGGACAGGCGAACTTACGGCAGTCGAGGATTATGCCAATTGGCCGCTGCGGCTTAATTACAGCTTGCAAGACGATTTGCGATCTGCGATTCAAGCGCCGCTCAATGTGGACGGCAAGACGATCGGCAGTATCGGCTTTGCTTCCTATGGGGAGAAGGTGGCAATTGATAAGGAGATGCTGGCGATTTTGGAGCAGTTTGCGACGGTTGCCGCCATCGCCGTTAAGAATGCCTTGGCACACCAGCGAACGTTTTACCAAGCCTATCACGATGTGTTGACCGGTTTGCCCAATCGCGCTCATCTCAACAAGCGGCTCGAAGAGGAGATGAATCGGGCTAGAAACGGCGAAGCGGCAGGCGCGGTCCTGTTCATTGATCTCGATGACCTGAAAGTGGTGAACGATCACTTCGGACACACCAGCGGCGACGGTGTCATCATCGCTGCAGGGCAGGATATTGTGCGGGCTCTGGGGCAAGGAGCGTTTGTCGCCCGGGTCGGCGGTGATGAATTCGTCGTTATCCTGTCCGGCGAAACAGATTCCCGAAAGGTTTCAGAAGCCGCCAATCGTCTCGTTGGCGGAATCCGACGTGAATTCGAGGTCGGAGGGCAAACGATTCAGATGACTTCGAGCGTAGGGGTTACTCTGTATCCGGCGGATGGCGACCATGTTGAGGAAATTCTCAAGAATGCCGATGTCGCGATGTATGCTGCAAAGGCCTGCGGCAAGAACTGTTGGCGTTTCTATGAACCGGAGATGACGAAAGACGCCTATCATAAAATGGTATTGACCAATAGCCTGCGCAGAGCGCTTGAAAATGACGAACTCCGTCTGCACTTCCAACCATTGGTCGCCTTAGATAGCAAAAGAATTATCGGCTTTGAGGCGCTGTTGCGTTGGTACAGCGCGCAGCATGGGGTTGTGCCGCCGTGCTTTTTTATTCCGCTGGCCGAGCAGAGCGGCATCATTTTATCGCTGGGCGAATGGGTGCTCGGCGAGGCTTGCCGGTTTGCGCGAACCTTATCAGACCTTGGCCGAGAGGAAATCTTTGTGGCTGTGAACGTGTCGCCCCGCCAGCTGGCTACAGAAGATTTTGTCGAGATTGTGCGTCGTAGTATCAAGGAAGCGGCAATCGAGCCGAGACAAATCGAAATTGAAATTACAGAAAATGTGCTGATTGAATCACTTGAAAATAGCACCAGAACGCTGGCGGCACTCAGTTCATTAGGAGTGCGACTATCCCTGGATGATTTCGGTACCGGGTTTTCTTCTCTCACTTACTTGCGGAATCTGCCGGTAAGGACACTTAAGATTGACAAATCCTTCATTGACAGAATTCTGGCGGACCGGGTGCAGGAAGGTTTCATCCGTTCAATTATCGACATGGCTCATGTGCTGAGTTTGCATGTGGTTGCCGAAGGCGTCGAAACCGAGGCCCAGCTGGCAAAACTGGGACAGATAGGCTGTGATGTTGTGCAGGGATATGTATTCAGCAGACCGGTACCTTGGGAGGAAGCGCTTGCGATAGATTTGTAAGTTGAGACGCTGCATTATGTCGACAAAAATGACGAGGCAGGAGATTATGATGAGTACTTACCGATTAGCAACCGTGGGAAGCAGCCAGACAGTAGCAGATGAGCTGTTGCAGGCGGCGCTGGAAATCTTGGGGCACCAGCAACA
>CAZOJA010000269.1:0-3510 GCA_964579955.1 uncultured Veillonellaceae bacterium
TCGTCAAGGTGTGCGTTTCAAAAGTTTCGCTTTCGTTGATCCCCAGACACATGCCCGGACATTCCAAAGCGCCCTGTCTTTTTTGCGTGGAAACCATGATCTTGGGAATGCCTGCGCACACCCAGCGCAGCTCCCGGGTTTGCAGGTCGAGTTCAAAGCCCAGGGCCCCTGCGAAAGATCCTTCGTCAAAATATTCGCCGGCGCGGCGGTTGAGCCAGCGTATCGCATCAGCCAGCGGCAGGTCCCGCCCGTTGACTTCCCGCAGCAAGACGTGCAGGGATGCCGTATGCAGCGCCGTGGACAGACCCTGCCCGGTAGCGTCGACAAGGAAGCCCCGCAGCAGATTGCCGCCATAGCGCCAGTCCATGAAATATAGATCGCCGCCGACATAGCCGAAGGGTTGGTAGACTGTGGAGATTTCCAGAAAATCAGAAGGTTCAGGCATTGACAGCAATGCGTTCTGCGCCCTTTGCGCCAGCTGTACGTCACGCTTGAGCTCTTGTTCGCGTTGAACTTCATCTGACACATTCCTGATTGTCATCAAAAAAGCCGTGCGCCCCAGGTAACGAATCATCGCTGCCGACCGCTCCACGTGAATCTTTACCCCGTTGCGATGTTTGAACAGCCGGCGGCTGGCAGACGAAATGCCGCTCTGTTTCAGTTGTTCCATCCTGAAACGGATGTTTTCGGCTTCATCGTCAATCAGGCTATACACCGTTAACGGGTCCTCCCGTCGAAGTTCATACCCGAACCACTCGGCGAAACGACGGTTGCTCTCGAGGATCGCCCCGGTGTCAGGATCGCATAGAACAATCGCATCAGGAGCCTGTTCGATGACCGCACGGTATCGCGCCTCGCTTTCAACCATCGTCTCCTCGGCTTTGCGTCGCGTGATCGCCATCGCCACCTGCGCGGCGATGATGGAAAGCGCCTCGCTGTCTTTCGGCGCAAAACGCTGGATGTCATCGTCCAGGTATAGAGTGAGCACGCCGAAGACTTTTCCCTGGGAGTCCTGCAAAGGCGCTCCAATGCATTCAAAAGCAGGTGCGCTGTACAGGTCGATTTCGCCGGTCTCCCTTAACTGGTTATATAGTGCTGATGTCAAGTGCACAACCCGGCCTGCCTGCATGAAATATTCCGTCAATCCTTTCCCGACAGGCCGCGCCCTGGGAATCAAGTTGACTTCATCCGCGCCATAGGGGCGCACGATTTGTCCATTTTCTTCATCCAGCAAAGAAATATATAAATTCTGCGCCGGCAATACCCGCCCCATCAGGTGATGCGCCGTCCGGTACAATTCATCGAGCGAAGACGACAGATTGGCGGCATCGGCAATTTCCCGCAATACAACTTGAATTTCAGAGCTGTGCCGCAACGCTATCTCGGCCTGCTTGCGCTCGGAAATGTCGCGGACAATCGCCAACACCTCGTCTGTGCTGCTTGCGACAATTCTCGCTTCATAAAACGCTGTGTCTTCTGCGGACAGCAACTGGTATTCGAAGGCCTGAACTTCTTTATCGCCGAGCGTTGCATCCATACGCTCCAAATACTCCTTCGCAATTTCCGGTGGGAACATCTCGACAATGTTCCTGCCGACATGGCCGTTCACTTCTGCACGTTCAAAATCTCTATTCTCACAGCTGTTACGATATCTGACAAAGTTTCCGTCCCGGCGAAGGGTAAACATCAAATCCGGAATCGCATTAACAAACGCCTGTAATTCAGCCGTTCTTCGCCCCACCGCTTTTTTAAGCCCATAGTTCAAAAAAGTCAGCACAATCAGAATAATTCCGGCAACAGCTAAAACAATCAGCACCCATTTGCCAAGCTCGCCTTTGTCAAGCGTCTCGCCAAACCAGCGCTTGTTGATGGCTTCGTATTCCGTAGCGGAAATGTTGGCAAAACCGGATTCAATCACGGCCAATAATTCCGTATCACCTTTTTTTACGGCGCGACAAAACTGCCCTGAGTTGATTGCCGGTGACGCATTGAACTTATCCTGCAGTCCCAGTTTGTTCAGGAAATACAGCGCAGGTGGTTTATCCATTACGAAAACCACTAATTCATTCCGACTTGCGGCCTGAACCATTGCCTCATAGCTGTCAAATAAAACCACATTGTGTATATCGCTGCGAAATAAAGAGTTCATGGCGTCATCGCCGCTTTTTACGCCGACCTTGAAGCCTTTCAAGGTATTCAGGCCCTCAATCCCGCCGATATTCCGGTGAAAGAATATAGCGACATCAATGGTGGCGTAGGGACGGGAAAAATCAAAAAGCCGTTGTCTTTCCTCGTTGACAAAAATTGTGTCAATAACATCAAACTCACCATTTTTCATGGCAATTTGAGCTTTTTCCCAATCCATGGCTGTGACTTGTATCTTTTTCCCTGTTTTCTGACTCCACAAAGCCCATTGGTCGATCAGGATTCCCTGCAGAGTACCTGTCTGATCGCGAAATATGTAAGGAGGATAATTGTCATCCATTACGATTTTTATCGCGTCCGGTTCTGCGGCCTTTGCCATGCACACAAAAGTAATGCAGCAGCACAGCAGCACAGCAGCCGTGATATGTGAAACCTTTTTTTTCAATACCATCCTTTTTCACATCCCCACTTACCCATTGCTTGAACTTTCGTCCTCCTGCTCGGGCCACTTCGGCGAATTATGAATACTATAGTCTGTGGTTAGGGTGTAGTTATTGCGTTATTTTTGATATATTATGGAGAAAACATACGGTCAAACTCTGCGGGAAATACGTAAAGAAAATGGGATGAGCCAAGAAGAACTGGCGTTCAAAACCAATTTGCATCGGACCTATATTAGTTTGCTTGAACGTGATCAAAAAAGCCCTTCCCTTCGAACCGTTACTACAATAGCACATGCGCTGGGTTTCACGTTGTTGGGATTTGTCCAAAAGATGACAGAACCTGATTGATTCATAGTACAAATTACTTATTCTGCCTTTCCTTGGTTTTTCCTGCAATGCATTGGCGTAACCGCCAGATAAATATAGTGTTTTCAGGCGAATTTTTATCTGGAAATAGAAAAAATCCGGTCAAGGTGAATCAATAATCACCCTAACCGGCTTTTTTCGTCTTTATTCCATTTCACACTCGAGTTCCGTCCCTTCCAGCAAACTGACAACCAATCTGCCGGCATCATAAACTGTCACTTTTTCGACCATCGCAAAATGCAAATCTAAGCCAAACTCATTGAGTCTCTCTGCCTCTGCCAGAATTCCTATGAATTGCTTTGACTTATATCGCACCAGCACATTTCCGCTCGCCAACCGATCGCGCCATTTTTTCATAAAACATTCCCGGTTTTCCACCAGTGTATTAAATACACTAATAAAAGCCTGATACAAAACCCCATCGTCAATATGCCGGCTCTCACATCCTTTTTCACCCTTCACCACATACTTGCCGTTGCAGCGCCAGACAATCCGCCTGAGCCGATCATCCGTAGAATTCCATACCTTTCTGCCAAAAACCTGACCACAAGAGCCG
>CAZOJA010000270.1:0-3510 GCA_964579955.1 uncultured Veillonellaceae bacterium
AGGATCGATCCTTGTCATGCACATGTCCGATACCTCGCCGTACACGCCGATAGCACTAGATATCCTGCTCACCGCCAACGCGGCGAAAGCGGATACCGACCCGACAAAATTCAAGGTCGGAAAACTGTCTGATTATCTCAATAGCGGCTATATCCAAAAACGGGTTCGAAGCAATGAATAAAAATACTCTAGGCAATAGCGGGCTTTCGCAGTCGTTTTCCAAACGGCAACAAAAATGAAACTGTTTGGAAATGGAGAGGGGGCATAATGGGACTGTTTTCTTTTAACAATAAGAAGAAAAAAAGAAAACCGGCAGTTGAGCAGGAAATCCAAGAAGTCCTGCTACAGGAAAAACCGGACCGGCGTTTGCTTGATAAAGTCCCTGCCCAAGCGGGAGAACGGACAAACCGCGACCGGCGTCATGTCAGTGTGTCTGAAGCAAAAGATGGAAAACAGCAGACCAGTGTGGAAGCGCTCATTGAGAGTGAACGGGGCGGCAGACGCTATCTGGCCAACTACGATGTAGCAATCTCGTACAAAATTGACGGGCTTGCACGCAAAGCCTCAGTGCGCAGCATAGATATTTCTACGACCGGTATATTGCTGGAAATGCCAAGAAAGCTGGCGCTGGAAATACGGCAAGCAAAAGAAGTGCGGTTGAAATTCGAAATCATCGCGGGAACCTTGCCGGAAGGCTACGAGATGAAGGTGGATATTGGTGGGAAAATCGTCCGCTTGCAACAGACCAATGTGGGATCAGTCCATTGCGGCATACAGTTCACTCAAACGTTGGCGCAGTACGCGACAAAAAAGAAAAACTGGTACATGGTGTCAGCGGCTTCAATTCTTTTGTTTGTGACGATTCTCTGCATCATGCTGTTGCGCGTGGAAAGCATACTCTATTTCAAGTTCAACAAATATCTGTATCTTTATAGCATCATAGCCGCCACGTTCTTATTGACCCGATATTTGTTGGCGACGTTTTACAAAGCCGTGCCGATTGATCCCAACTTCACCCCTGGCGTTAGCATCATCATACCTTGCTATAACGAGGAAGAAGCGATCCAGCGCACGATCCTCGGTTGTATCAACCAGGATTATCCGCTCGACAAACTCGAAGTGATAATTGTCGATGACTATTCCACAGACGATTCCTATGCTAAAATTGTCGAGATTGTCGAAACGCTGATTAATCAGGAAGGCGGCTATAACACGCGCGACCGGATCAAATTCATGCGCCAGAAAAAGAATGCCGGCAAACGCGAAGCCATGGCTGTCGGAATAAGGCAAGCAAGACACGAACTGATTGTAGTTGTCGATTCGGACAGCTTTCTTGATCCGTATGCAATTCGCAACATTGTTCAACCATTCAAAGATGAAGATATGGGCGGGGTTTCCGGGCGCACCGATGTTGCGAACACTTATACCAACACGTTGACTAAGATGCAGGCAGTTCGCTATTATATCGCATTCCGGATTATGAAAGCGGCAGAGAGCTACTCTGACGCAGTTACTTGCTTGTCCGGACCGTTATCGTGTTATCGCAAGGAGTTTGTGCTGGAAAATCTCGATGCATGGCTGAACCAGAAGTTCTTGGGTGAACGGGCGACATTTGGCGACGACCGCAGCTTGACGAACTTCATCCTCAGACATCATCGGACAGGATATCAGGATACTGCGATTTGCAGCACGATTGTGCCAAGCAAGCATAAAATATTTCTGAAGCAGCAAATGCGCTGGAAGCGTTCGTGGTTGCGAGAATCCTTGATTGCGGCGCGATTCATGTGGAAGAAGGAGCCGATTATGGCGTTGTCCTTCTATATGGGCCTAATCATCCCGATCGCAGCGCCGGTGGTTGTGCTATACAACTTGATTTATATCCCGATCGTTCATCGGGTCATTCCTTATACATTCATCTTCGGCATATTCTTAATGGCATTCCTGATGAGCATGGCGCAGCTGTATCTTCGGAAAAGTTCGACCTGGAGCTTTGGATTGCTCTTTGTCATGTACTATGAGTTCATCTTGTTATGGCAAATGCCGATAGCTTGGCTCACTTTCTGGAAAACCACTTGGGGAACGCGGATGACTGCCGCGGACATAGCGGCCTCGATCAAGAAACCGATATTCAAACAGGCAAAGGCATAAACCGATGAGATCGTACGACGCGGCATTTACCCGAAGCAAAGACCGAAAAAAAGTAGTTAAGGTCATAGTACAAGCGCTATTGTTGCTGATTGTACTGGCGATTATTCTCTATGCGTTGGTCACCTTCTCTAGGTATGCGACGTTCACAAGGGCGACTACCGGCTTTTCCGGCGACAAAGGATTTATTGCCATATCCTATTTTGGCGTTGAGCGGATCGGCAAACAAAATATCATTGGCGTCAATCGATTGCGCGAACATCTTGAAGCCCTGAAAAAGCAAGGTTACGTTACGGTCAGTCAACAAGACATCATCAACTATTATCAGACTGGCAAACTGCTGCCGGAAAAATCCCTGTTCTTAATGTTCGAAGATGGTAGACGTGATACGGCCATCTTCTCGCAGCGAATCTTGGAAGACTTGAACTTCAGGGCAACGATGTTGACTTACCCAGAAACCTTTGATAACCGGGATACCAAATTCTTGTTGCCGCCAGAATTAAAAGATTTAGAAGAGACCAGCTACTGGGAAATGGGGACGAACGGATACCGGTTGGCCTTTATCAATGTGTTTGACCGATATAACAACTATATTGGTGAACTGGACCCGCTCGAGCATGTCCGTATGCAACCTTTCCTGGGACGTCGATATAACCATTACCTGATGGACTACATTCGCGATGAGTACTATGTCCCGAAGGAAAGTTATGAAAAAATGAAAACCCGCATTTCCTACGATTATGAAACTTTGCGTCGTATTTACCAGGCAGAGATAGGTTACGTTCCGAAATTGTACACGCTAATGCACTCCAATACCGGAAGTTTTGGCAACAACGACAAAGTCAGCGCAGTCAACGAATATTGGATCAAAGAACTGTTCAAAATGAATTTTAACCGCGAAGGGTACTGCTTGAACCTTAGAAACAGCAGCATATATGATCTGACCCGTATGCAACCGCAGGCCTATTGGCATACCAACCATTTGTTGATGAGAGTCAAGTATGACGTCTTTCAGAGGATCGATTTTGTAGATGGCGACAGTAACCGTCATAAAGAATGGGATGTATTGAAGGGCGCGTTGGAAGTCCAAAAGGAAATGCTTATCATCACTACGTTGCCCAAAGACACGGGGTTGATTAGGCTCAAGCAAAGCGGCGAGTTCAGTGATGCAAACGTTTCGGTTCGTCTGCGAGGGAACAAGGCCGGCGGGCAAACCATCTACCTGCGGGCAGATAAGACCCTGGCTAGTTATGTTGCTATTGAAATCACCAATAACTATTTATACGTAAGCGAAAAGGGAAGCAGTGGAAGGAAGCTGCTGTTTGAGCTGAATTTGGACCGGCACGATGGAAAACCGCAAATATC
>CAZOJA010000271.1:0-3503 GCA_964579955.1 uncultured Veillonellaceae bacterium
TTCCCTACACGACGCTCTTCCGATCTGTAGCATTTGCCAGCGACACGGTGATGCTGGTAGGGATTGTCATTGTGATGCTGGCGATTCACTGGAAATTGGCTCTGGCGTCTTTTGTCATTCTGCCCTTCATGTTTTTGATCGCGGCCGGCTATCAAAAATATGCACGGCGCGCCTATCGGTTGGTGAGGGAAAAGACCGCCGGACTAAATTCCTACATTCAGGAACGTTTGAATGGGATTGGCATCATCAAGGCGTTTGGTGCATTTAAGAATACGGAACAAGGGTTTGGCAGGGTTAATGATGAATATTTGCAGGCAGGTTTGTCGGAAATGCGGACTTTCGCAGCATTCCGGCCGCTGGTCGACCTGTTGTACGTGGCTGCGGTAATATTAGTGATATACGCCGGCGGAGTGGAGGCGCAAGCGGACGGAATCGAGATCGGCGTGATCGTGGCTTTTTTGCGCTACATGGAGAAATTCTTCTGGCCGATTAAAGACATGGCGGAAAAATATAACTTGCTACAGTCGGCGCTGGCTGCCGCCGAGCGGATTCAGCCGATGCTCGTCGGACAAGAGGCGGCGGAACTGGATGAACGTCCGGCCAATCGGTTCAGTCCGGCAGAAATTGTGTTTGAAGATGTCTGGTTTGCCTATGAGTCTGAAGATTGGGTGTTGTCGGAAGTCAGCTTTACGATTCCCGCCGGTAGTTTTATCGGAGTGGTCGGCTTGTCCGGATCGGGAAAAACCACGCTGATCAGTTTGTTGTTACGGTTTTATGAACCACAGCGGGGGCGAATCCTGATTGACGGGCAGGATATCCGCGATATTCCGGTTGCGCTGTTGCGGCACCGCGTTGCCGCTGTTTTCCAGGATGTACATATTTTTAAAGGTAGTGTGGCAGAAAACATATCGCTGTTTCAGCCGCAGATTTCCCCAGATAGAATCCAGTCGGCGGCAAGGACCGCAAACCTGGCATCCTATATCGAAACGCTGCCGCAGGGGTATGAAACGAAAGCCGGCTATCTGGGGTCAAGTCTGTCGGCAGGGCAACGCCAGTTGCTGTCTTTTGCCAGAGCGATAGCGACTTCCGCGGATGTGCTGATTTTGGACGAAGCGACTTCGAGTATCGACAGTCATACGGAACAGTTGGTGCAACAAGCGATGGAGAAGGCCGCGGCCCAGCGAACCGTTCTCGTTGTGGCGCATAGACTTTCCACGATCATTCAGGCCGATTGCATCCTGTTCATGCATCAGGGGAGGATTGTCGAGAAAGGCCGGCATGAGGATTTGATGGCGCAGCAGGGAAGATACAGCCGGTTATATCAGTGTCAGTAAGAATTTTTTCGCAAGTTGCAGGAGGTTTGTAGGGATAGCTGGAACTATTTCTGCAGGAATTTTCTTGCTGAAGTCTTCAATTACAATACGGAGGAGGCAGTATCATGAGCACGATCGCGCGCAGCAAAGGCAAACGTCACCACAACAGGGAAGAAATGAACAGGTTGAACCGGACGGCGCTTTACATCGGCAGTATTGCGGCTGGGTGCATTTTTGTGCTGATGTTGGTGTCTTTTCTTATGCCGTGATTCATATTTTTAAATGTTTTATCAGGAAAATTGCAGGAAGCCGTTGAAATTGGAGGAGTGTTGAAGGATGGACAGAGATTGGGTATTGCATGTGATGGATACGGTTTCCGGCTTTAGCCGAGGCGAAACCGGGATTACGCGACTGGCGCTGTCGCAGGAGGAAATGCAGGCTCGCAGTTATGTAACCGGATTGATGCAGGAATTGGGCATGAGCCTGCGCGTAGATGCGATCGGCAACATCATCGGTCGTCTTGAGGGGACCGATTCTGCCGCGGCGCCTGTCTGCGTCGGCTCGCATCTGGACTCCGTCCCGGAAGGCGGGCGCTATGATGGTGTTCTGGGCGTCATCGCAGGCTTGGCGGCAATTCGTCGAATCACCAGGGACGGGCATACGAAGCATCCGCTTGAATTGATCATTTTCACGGCGGAAGAGTCGAGCCGCTTCGGTTTTGCGACGATGGGCAGCAAAGCGATGGCTGGCATCGCCGATCTTAAAGCTTGGGCCAAAGCCAAGGATTCACAAGGGGTCAGCTTTGCGGAAGCGTTGACTGCAGTCGGGTTTCAACCAGATAAAATTGAAACGGCTTCCCGTGTCGGGGAGTCATTGCATGCCTTTGTCGAACTCCATATTGAACAAGGACCGGTACTCGAGGATGCCGGCTTGCCGGTAGGGATCGTCGAAGCCATCGCTGCGCCGACCCGCCTAAAAATCAAAGTGGAAGGGACGCCCGGTCATTCCGGTACTACGCCGATGGATACGCGCGAGGATGCGTTGGTGACAGCCGCGCAAATTATCCTGGCAGTGCGTGAGGTGGCGCTTTCCCGTTACGGCGAGGGAACTGTCGGTACGGTCGGCAATATCAAGGTCAGTCCCGGCGTGATGAATGTCATTCCCGGTTTGGCCGAAATGTGGGTCGACATCCGTGGCGTAGACCACGACAGCATAGTTGAAACGGTGCAGGAATTGAAAGACGAGATCAGCATCATCGCAGAGGCGGAAGGAACGACGGTTGCCATCGAGGTGCTGACATCCGACAAGCCGGTTCGTCTACACCAGTCGGTCAGCACCGCAATAGAACAAGCCTGCAAGGATTTGAAGATATCCTATCGTCGGATGAACAGCGGGGCCGGTCATGATGCCATGCACATGGCATCGCTTTGCCCGACCGGCATGATCTTTATTCCCTGTGCACGAGGCATCAGTCATAATCCGGAAGAATTCGCTGCGCCGGATGATATCATGACAGGCATTGACGTCCTGACAAGAACGCTGAGGTCGCTGGCTGAATGACGGAGCGGAACTTCACGGCATTGAAGGAGTATTTTCAAGAGACTTACCGGGACAATTCCTACGTTAAATTGCTTGAGATGAAGCTAGTCCATATCGAACCAGGAATGGCACGATTATCGATGCCGATCAATCCGGCAAAACATACGAATCTTTATCATGTGGCTCATGGCGGCGCCATGGCTTCCGTGGCTGACACGGTGATGGGAGTCGCCTGTGGTAGCCTTGGTCGCCGCGTGGTAACACTGGAAATCAATATGAACTTTATCAAAGCGGCTGAGTCCGGTACGATTGTATCGGCTATCGGCCGAGTAGTCCACAATGGTAGAAACACGCTGGTTGTGGAATGTGAAGTGCTGGCGCAGGATGAAACGTTGCTGCTTAAGGCGCGGGGCACTTTTTATGTCGTGGGGAAATTTGACATCGAACCTAGTTCGTAAATTTTCAATTATCAAGCAGGGAAGTTCACTGAGGATAGCGAATAATCTACTTAGGCTGAAAAGTCTTATTATTTTGGGGAGGAATGTGCATGAAACAGAGAAAATGGATGGTAGTCATGGCATGCCTAATCGCGCTGACGTTAGTCGTGGCGGGCTGCGGCGGCGGAGGCGGGACAGACAAGAAACCGGCGGC
>CAZOJA010000272.1:0-3487 GCA_964579955.1 uncultured Veillonellaceae bacterium
AAAATTGATAAGACGTTTGTTCAGGATGCGCCGCAAGACGCCAATGATGGGGCGATTGTTGAATCGATCCTGGCAATCGCCAGACATATGAAACTGAGAGTCGTTGCTGAAGGCGTAGAGACAGAAGAACAGGCAGCCTTTCTCGATGCGCGCGCCGCAGTAATCCAACAGGGATACCTGTTCGCGAGGCCGGCGCCGGTAGAAGCCTTTTGGGGCCTGGAAATTGAACCGTCGGAGGGGTAATTATGGATTGTATCGAGCGGGATCTGTTATCGGTCATTCCTCTGTTTGTCTGGCAAAAGGACTGTGAGGGCCGCTATAAGTACGCCAATCCGGCCTTTTGCGCCTGGGTGGGCCGTTCTGTCGATGAAGTGCTGGGCAAGACCGATTTTGATCTTTGGGATGAAGCAACGGCCAACCGTTTGGCAGCCGATGAAGAACGGGTGGCATTGCGCGGCGCATCCCTGCACAAACAGGATTTGGTTTCGGTGGCGGGCAGACAGATATGGGTGGAGTATCGGTTAAGCCCGGTTGTCAATGGCAAAGGAGAAGTGGTTGCCATAGCCGGAGTCGGTGATGACATCACAGAGCGCAAGGAACTCGAGGGCCAGTTGGCTTCGGCGCTGGATACGGCCCTGGAGGCGAGGCACATGGCTTCGCTAGGCATCATGGCCGCAGGTATCACTCACGAGCTCAACCAACCCTTGCAGGCGATCAAACTCTCGGCAGACAGTATCGTCTATTGGTTTGAAAAAAAGAAGATGTATGATCCGAAAGCGATCATGAAAGCACTGGGCTTGATTTCGCGCAATTCCGACCGCATTCAGCGGATTATCCAGCGGGTGCGCAATTTTGTCAAAAGCAGGCAGGCCATCGCCCAGACCAATGCGGTCGACCTGAACCAGGCGATACGCGATGGACTGGAAATGATCGAACACCAGTTAATGTCGCATGGGATTGAACTGGTGCTGAAACTGGACCCGGCGATTCCGGCGATATCCGGTGATGAGACGCAAATCGAGGAGGTGGTCATCAATCTGGTGACCAATGCGCGGCAATCGCTTGATCTCACGGAACGTGAAGACAAAAAGATCATGATCGAGACCTGCAGCAACGAACAGGGAGTGTGCCTGATTGTCGCCGATACGGGGACCGGATTTTCGGCGGATGCGTTGGCGAACATGTTCCGGCCCTTTTTCACAACAAAAACGGAAGGCCTGGGATTGGGGCTTTCCATCGTACATTCCATCGTAACCGGTTTTTCTGGCAAGATCGAATTGCTGCAACCGACCGACGGATTTTCCACGATGCTGGCGGTCACGCTGAAACCGTGGGAGGCCGATGAGGATTCAGCCGCAGATGCGAGTAGGGTCGTTTGATGGCGTTTACCTGAACATGCTCGAAATCGCACAACAAATCGTTTGCGAGGTGTGCGTTTTTGTGCAACGGATTGCTGTTCAACCGCTGAAAAAATATACAAAACCCTGACAAATACTGATTTAAAGCGATTATTTCGGCGTGCCGCTAGCTGGCACGCTTTTTGCTATATTAACGGACATCTCGCTTTTTTAGCGGCATTGGGGGAAATAATAATGAAAATCATGATGATTGACGATGAGCGGGATTGCATGGAAAGTTTGGCAACGGCGTTGGAGCCGGCCGGTCATCATGCCGATATGTTCACATCGCCGGCGGATGCGGTGACCCAATATGCACAGGGAAATTATGATGTCGTCATTACTGATATGCGAATGCCCCGCATGACCGGGATTCAGGTGCTAAGGGTCATTCGTCAGATCGATCCCGAAGCGCGGGTGATCATCATGACCGGTTACGGTGATGCCGAGACCGCGATCGCTGCAGTAAACAACGGCGCCTATGCCTTTTTCGGCAAACCGGTCAATATTGCCGAACTGATCGAAGTGTTGGAGCGGGTAGGCAAGGAACAGGAGAAAATCAAGCTCTCTAAAGCGGAGCAGGAACGGATGGCCCAAGAATACCAGCGATTGAAGAAAGCGCATGATGAAATGATCAAATTGCTTGACTGCACACGTTCAAAGAAACTGGAGGGGTGAGAGCATGTCGTCGGAATTGGACGAACGACGTGAAATGGTGCACGATTTCGTTACCGAAAGCCGGGAAATGCTCGATGATATCGAGCCGCAAATCCTGGCTCTGGAGAAGCATGCTTCCCAATCGGGCGACATCGATGACGAAATCCTGAATACGATTTTCCGGTTGTTCCATTCACTCAAGGGGATGGCCTCGTTTCTTGACCTGCAGACGGTGATGCAGGTGACCCATGAAGCGGAAACCTTGCTGGATATTTTTCGCAAACGCCAGATGCCGATGGAAGGAGAACATGTCGAACTGCTTTGCCGGACCAGTGATTTTGTCCGCGAGTTGCTTGACGTGATCGAACAGCGACTCAGTGACAACGGTTATGAAGACGCGGCCGGAAAAATCATTGGCGAAATTCAGACAAAAATCAACGACGGACGAAATCAAGACAAGGTAGTAGAAGCTTCCAAAGAAAATGAAGTCTACGAAGCCGTGAGCGAAATCGCACAAGTCGCTGCGCAGGAACCTGAAGTCTCGGAACCGGTGCTGGAGTTTGCCGAAGAATTCAAACTGACGATTACGCCGGAAATGATCAAACGGTTTACCGACGAGGCAATGGATACCTTTGAAGAAGCGGAAAGCACCCTGCTGCAGATGGAACTGCGGCCGAACGACAAACAGCTGATCGAGCAGGTGTTCCGCAACTTTCACAGCTTTAAGGGCAATGCCGGCTTCTTTGGCTACGCAGATTTTGAAAAACTGAGCCACAAGGCGGAGAATCTGCTGGACTCGGTCCGTGATGGCCGAAGTAGCGCCAGCCCGGCCATAATCAGCATCTTGCTGTCGGTGGTGGATGTGTTGCGGATTGGTGTGCATGGGCTGGAAAAAGGCGAATTGGTATCGATTCCGAATCTGCCGCAGTTGTTGCGGTCGATGGAAGAAGTTGAAACTGGAAAAACGGAGCCGCAGGATAGGGACGCGAAGATCTTCCCGGACATTACTGACGAAGAACCGCAAAAGACGGTCGAAAAACCCGGCCGGCCCAAGAACGACGAGTCATCCGACAAGGACGAAGGACAAGAAACTCCGGCTGGAGGGGCGCGTTCCGGCGGGGCGGATAAAAAATCCGCTGCAACTTCGCAGATGGCACTGCGGGTTGATGTGGAAAAGCTGGACCAACTATTGGATCTGGTCGGTGAAATGGTCATTTCTGTTTCGATGGTGGCAAACAGTCCGGACTTGGTCGGTTTAAACCTGGACCGGTTCGAAAAGTCTATCATGCATCTGACGAAAATCACCCGCGATATCCAGGATGTATCCATGTCGATGCGGATGATTCCGCTGTCCGGTGTATTCCGAAAAATGGTGCGCCTGGTACGCGACGTGGCGATGAAGGAAAACAAAAAGGTCGATTTGGAAATCATCG
>CAZOJA010000273.1:0-3479 GCA_964579955.1 uncultured Veillonellaceae bacterium
GCTTCGACGGTTTCCAAATCGGTTTTATAAATAACCCGCAGGTTATTTATATCTAGAATCAAATCATTCTTCATAAACTACATCCTTCTCCCATGCAGCGCTATGACTTCAGTTTCGGGTCCAACGCGTCACGCAGACCATCACCGATTAGATTGATCGAAGAGGCTGACACCACAATCGCTACTGCAGGAAAAAACATCAAGTGGGGAGCCGCTCGCATGAATTCGCGCGCCTCAGCCAGCATCAGCCCCCATGCCGGCGCGGGCGGCGGCATTCCCAGACCCAGAAAGCTGAGCGTCGATTCATAGAGGATGATTTTAGCGACATTCAACGTGGTATTGACGATGATAACTCCCATCGCGTTCGGCAGGATGTGGGAAAGGATGATCCGAGTACTGCCCGACCCGCCGGCTTTGGCGGCTTCAACGTAATCCTGTTCGGCCAGGTTCAAAACCTGGGAACGCACCAATCGCACATAATTTGTGAAATAGGCCAAAGTAAGTGCAATCAGTAAGTTTTGAAAATTAGCTCCCAACGCGAATACCACTGCCATGGTAAACAATATATCGGGAATCGACATGAAAATATCGAGCGACCGCATGATCACGCCGTCTACCCGGCCGCCGAAATAACCCGCAATCGCGCCGAGTGTGCTGCCGATCAAGCAGGAACTTGCTGTTGCCAGCAAGGCGACCATCAAGGAAGTTCTGCCACCGTACAGAACCCTGGCAAAAACGTCCCGCCCGTAAGAATCGGTACCGAACAGATGCTCCGATGAAGGCGGTTGATTGATCTGTGAAAAGACTCCTTTTGTCGCCGCCGAGTAAGGAACGATGAAATTCGCGCCGGCAAGCAGAATGAGGATAAACGAAAACAAGACCAGACCGATGACCGCGCCTTTGTTTTTCTTATAGCGACGCCAGACTTCCTTCGTCTGACTTTGCTTTTTGAAGACTATTTTTTCTGGTATCTGGACAGTTGCTTGCGACATGCCGTTTTCCACCAAATCACCCCTTAACTCGCGCGTACTTGGCTCGGATACGCGGATCAATATAAGCATAAATCAAATCAACCAACAGCATAACCACTGTAAAGCAGACCGAAATCAAGATGGTACCGGCAATAATGACCGGTTCATCCTTATAGGTAATCCGGTCGACAATCAGGCTGCCGATGCCTGGAATCGAAAACAGCTTCTCGGCGACAACCGCGCCACAAATCAGATTGCCCAGGCTCATGCCGACATTCGTCACTACCGGCAACAGCGCATTGTGAAGGGCATGCTTCCATATCACCGTATGCTCGGAAGCCCCTTTGGCCCGTGCGGTCCGCACATAATCCTGACGGATCGACTCCAACATGGAAGATTTGGTAAAACGCAAGTTAAATGCAGCCGGAGGAATCGAGACAGCGAGCGCCGGCATGATAAAACTGCTGAACGATTCAATGCCGTATGAGGGAAGCCAGTTCAATTGCAAAGAAAAAGCGTACAAGAGCAGCATACCCAAAACAAAAGACGGAATCGCCGCAATAAAGAAAGCGATCAGGGAGGGAATCGTATCCCAGAGCGAGTATTGCCGCACCGCCGTATATATGCCAAACGGTATGCCAATTAATGAGGACAGGACAATCCCGATGAAGGCCAGACTGACAGTCACTTTATAGCGTGGCCAAATCTCTTCGAAGACAGATTGCTTAGTGAAATACGACACGCCGAAATCCTGTTCGACCACCATTTTATATACGTATCGAACATATTTTTCCATAAATGGCAGGTCATATCCCAGCTGGCGGTTCAATTCATCCACCTGGGCCTGCGACGCCGCATCGCCAAGCAGAATCCTGGCCGGATCACCCGGGGTCATGCTCATAACCAAAAAAAGAATAAAAATTACGCCCAATACGGAAGGAATCAAAAACAGCAACCTGTTGATGACATACCTATACATTCATCGTCCTCCCTCACAAGTAGCAGAATGCTTAATTGCCAGGTAGAAAACGTTAGGCTGCCTTTGGAAAGACAGCCTATCCGTTTATCACTTCAGTTGGCTATTGTTTTATTTTTGCCAAGAGAAATCTTTCACTTTGTAGTAGGTCGGTACCGGCTTGCCGATACTCAAGCCTTTGGCCCAGACGATGGCCACCGGACGATGGATCAGCGGGTTAATCGTCGCTGTGTCCATGATGATTTTCCAAAGCTCGGTGTAATGCTTCAACCGCTCGCTGTTCTCAGACGCGGCCGCACCTTGTTCAACCAGCTTCTCAATCCGCTGCCAGTCAAACTTTCCATCCTTGTATTTTACCAGGTACATGCCTTTGGACTCACTGTGGACTTGTTGACGAATGTTATTGAAGTCAAAGTTGTTGGAATCGGAGAAAACAGCAATGTCATAATTCTGCGAATACATTTTGGGGGTGATGATCGCATTCTCAGCAATTTGAACATTGGCCTTGATACCGACATCCGCCAGGTTCGACTGAATGACCTGAGCGATTCTGCCGTTGAACGATGTTGGCGACGGATAAGAAATGATCGTGCCTACTTCCACTCCGTTCGGGAAGCCGGCTTCTTTGAGCAGTTCTTTTGCTTTTGCCTGATTGAACTTATAGGTTTCGAACCCAGTTACAGGTGAAGTCGGAACATATTCGTTCGGCATGTAAGTGATGGCTGGCATGCCCATTCCGCCTGCCATCGCCTTATTGATATCGTCTTTGTTAACCGCGTAGAAAATGGCCTGACGCACTTTATCATTGGCAAGAATGTTGTTATTGGTTGGTGACTGATAGTTCACCGCCATGAAGTGAATATTGTTGCCCTTGATCATGACGTTGTTTTCCGGGCCTGCCTCGGCTTTCAGAGTATCCCAGTTCGACAACGATGCATCTTCCAGGTAATCCAGCTCTTTGTTGCGGAACGCTACTTGCACCGTCGCATCATCGGAAATTACACGGTATTCGACTTTTTTTATCTTCGGCGCGCCGCCCCAGTATTGCTCGAATGCCTGGAGTTTGACGCCGGTGGCCACTGCGTATTCCGTCGGGAAATACGGTCCGGTGCCGGCTTTGCTCGGCACGGTGCCAAACTTATCGCCCAAGGAAGTTACTTCTTTCTCGTTCATAATTTTCAGCGAGGAGAACGTGTGAACGATCGGCGCGTAGGCTTCGGACAGGGTGATCTTGACTGTGGAATCGTTCACAGCCGACACATTATTGATTTTGGCGGTCAGATAGCCGAATCGCGGATCCTTCTTGGCGCGATTGTAGGTAAACACGACATCGGATGCCTTCAGCGGTTCACCATTATGGAATTTTACGCCATCACGCAGCGTAATCGTGTATTCCTTCTTGTCAGCGCTCAGTTTCACGTCTTTGGCCAGTTCCATGTAATAACCGTTCTTGGATTCGTCGATTCCGTAAAGACCTTCATAAATTTGCGTCCAAACCTTGACATCCCTGGTTGCGGTCGTGTTTTGCGGATT
>CAZOJA010000274.1:0-3476 GCA_964579955.1 uncultured Veillonellaceae bacterium
TGTTCCCTGATGAATCAGGGATCTGTTGTCATGGCTATATTTTTTCGGAGGAGTGATTTCCATGCATATGGCAGATGCCTTGGTTTCGCCGGCAGTCGGCATTTCGCTTTGGGCGGCAGGAACAGCGGTGACCTCTTATTCAGCCCGGCAGTCGGGAAAAGAGCTTTCAGAACAAAAGATTCCTTTGATGGGAGTCATCGGCGCCTTTGTGTTTGCGGTGCAAATGATTAATTTTGCCATTCCCGGTACTGGTTCCAGCGGACATCTGGGCGGCGGGATGTTACTGGCCGTCTTGCTGGGCAGTCATGCCGGCTTTTTGGTGATGACATCGATCCTGATGATTCAGGCCTTGCTATTTGCCGATGGCGGCTTGTTGGCATTGGGCTGCAATGTGATGAATCTCGCTTTTTTTCCTTGCTATATTGCTTATCCGCTGATTTGTCGGCCAATTGTCGGACAAAATCCGTCCAAATTGCGATTGACAGCGGGTGTAACGCTTGCTGCCGTTGCGGGGCTGCAACTGGGAGCGGCAGGCGTGGTTCTGGAAACGGTTTTATCCGGGATTACGGAACTACCCCTGCAAACTTTTGCGCTGTTCATGTTACCGATTCATTTGCTGATCGGGCTGGTTGAGGCGGCAGTAACAGTGGCAGTCTTATTGTATATATGGCGGGAAATGCCGGAACTGTTGAAACTGGAACCGGCGTCAGCCCGTCTTGACGCGCGCCCGCTAAAGCGATTGACCATTGCCATTATGATTGCCGCACTATTGGTCAGCGGCGCATTGTCCTGGTTTGCCTCCGAGCAGCCGGACGGGCTGGAATGGTCGATTATGCAAACGGCCGGACATGATGAGTTGCAGAACTCCAGTTGGCTGCACGAAACCTTGGCGCAGTGGCAGCAGAAAATTTCTGTGTTTGCTGACTATCAGGCGGGACTGCCTTTTTTGAGTGACAAAAAAACGACGGACACATTGGATAAAACGGCAAAGCCGCCGGGTGACCTGAATACTTCGGCTGCCGGGGTCATTGGAGCCGTTTTGATTTTACTGATTGCTGGAATAATCGGCGCTGGCTGTCAATTGTTGTCCAAACGAAATGCCAACTGAAGCGAAAGGATAATCTATGCAACGGTTTCAACGCCATCTTGATCATTTCCGACGATTGGATGATTTGGTGCAAGGCGATTCTTTTCTTCACCGGCTGCATCCTGCGATAAAAGCCGTTACCACGCTGGTGTTTCTGATTTCACTGGCCTCGTATCCACGGCATGAAGTGGCAGGACTTTTGCCACTGATTCTTTATCCGGTGATGCTGATTAGTTTGGGGCGTTTGCCGGTTAGCTACTTTGTCGAACGCCTGTTGTTTTTATCACCGTTTGTTTTATTGGTTGCTATTGCCAATCCTTTTTTAGACCGCGCCGTGATGGTTCAGGTTGGCTTTGTCGGTATAACCGGCGGTTGGCTTTCTTTTTTTTCAATCGTGCTGCGTTTTTTGCTGGGAGTGACTGCGGTGCTGGCGCTGGTTGCCACGACCGGGATTCATGATTTGTGCTCGGTTTTGTTGCGGGCGAATGTGCCGCGAATTTTGGTGTTGCAGTTGCTGTTGGTGTATCGTTACCTGAGTTTGCTGATGGAAGAGGCTTATCGGATTGAGCAGGCCTATTTGTTGCGCGCTGGAGTGAGTAAAGGGATTACGCCTTCTGTCTGGGGCTCTTTGGCTGGTGGCTTGCTTATCCGTACCTATTCGCGGGCGCGAATTATTTATCAGGCGATGCTGTGTCGGGGATTTACCGGCGAGTTGCAGATTGCCAGCCCATCCCGTGTCAATGGCGGGGCGCTATTGTACCTGATTGGCTGGACGCTGTTCATTCTTGGGGTAAGGATTTATCCGGTGGCATATATATTGGAAACGATGGTTAAGGGAGCTTGGGGATGAGTCAACAACAAATTCACATGCAGGATGTTCACTATACTTATCCGGATCAGACGGCTGCGTTGCAACAGATTTCGCTTTCAATCGGGCAGGGCGAAGCCGTCGCCTTGATTGGCGGCAACGGGGCCGGCAAATCAACATTGTTGTCGCTGCTGGTTGGCATCTTCTTTCCGAATGCCGGTTCAATCAGTATCGGCGGGGTGGAACTCACTCCGAAGAGCGCAAATATAGTTCGGCGTAAAGTGGGAATGGTATTTCAAAACCCGGATGATCAACTATTTATGCCCACAGTATCTGCGGACGTCGCATTTGGCCCTTTGAATATGGGGTTCGCACCAGCACAGGCAGCCCAGTTGGCAGAATCGGCGTTAGCGACTGTCGGCGCCAGTGGCTTGGCGAAGCGGTCCTCGCATCGGCTCTCGCTGGGAGAAAAACGAGCGGTGGCAATCGCCTCCGTATTGGCGATGTCGCCGGAAGTGCTGCTGATGGACGAGCCGACATCGGGACTTGATCCCTGGAGCCGGCGTCAACTCATCGCACTGTTGAATTCGTTTGACCATACTCGCATTATTGCCACGCATGATCTGGATTTTGCCCTCGCTGTCTGTCAGCGGACCTTGGTGATGCAAAACGGCAGTTTGGTCGCCAGCGGGCCGACGCAGTACATAATGAGGGATCAAGCCTTGCTGGAAAGTTGCCGTCTCGAGCTGCCGTTGCGTCTGCAGAAGTGAGATGGAATTGATTTAAACGCAAAATAGGAGTGAGTAATATGGAATCAACAGCCATTAAAATGGAAAAACTGAGTGAACTGTTACGGGAATTGGGTAGTGTTGCCGTTGGTTTTTCCGGCGGTGTCGACAGCACATTTCTGGCGGCGGCGGCTTACCGGGTGCTTGAGTTGAAAGCAATCGCGGTGACCTGCAGCTCGGATACACTGCCGGAGGATGAGCGGAATGAAGCGGCGGAAATTGCCCGAATGATAGGAATCAAGCATGTGTTTGTGCAGCAAAACGAGCTGGAATCGGCTGAGTTTGTCCGCAATGATGCACAACGCTGCTATTATTGTAAAAAGGGCCGCTTTGAAGCATTGGTCGCTTGGGCGTCAGCACGCGGTTTTCGCTGGGCCCTCGACGGATCGAATGCCGACGATGTAGGGGATTACCGCCCGGGGATGCGCGCAGTGAACGAAATGGAAAAAGTGAGAAGCCCCTTGCTGGAAGTGGGGCTTACCAAAGCGGAAATACGGGAAATTTCCCGGCAGTGGGGGTTGCCGACCTGGAACAAACCCAGTGCGGCCTGTCTTTCGTCACGCGTAGCCTATGGACAGCCAATTACGGTTGAAAAATTGAAGCAGATTGAGCAGGCGGAGATGGTGATAAAGCATTATTGCCAGGGGCAGGTTCGCGTCCGCCACCATGGAAATCTGGCCCGGATTGAGGTGGCGGCTGATGAAATGGCCAAACTGGTGATTCCTGAGCACACAGCGACGATTGTCCGCCAGCTGCGTGAATTGGGTTTCGTATTTATTACCGTTGACCTGGC
>CAZOJA010000275.1:0-3467 GCA_964579955.1 uncultured Veillonellaceae bacterium
CCTTGAAGGTGTTGCCGATTTCCAGTTGGCGTTCGGTCTGAATGACAAAATACAGCCCCGTCCATACGAAACAAGTGAAGATGACGCCGAAAAATATCACTAGTGCTTTGATGTGAATCGTTGCCTGCACATCCTTACATTTCATCGGTTGCATCCTCGGCTTCCTTTCGCATTGTTCAGTTTCCAAGCCAACAGCACCTCGGTACCTTCACTGTTGTATGTCATCTTATGGGACATTGAGAGCATCATCGGAATTCCCCTGCCCATTGACGCATCCTCACCGAAAGAGAACATATCTTCAGGTTGTGAGCGCAACCGCTTCAGAATGGCGTTGCCGGCAAAGCCGATTCGTGAAGTCTTCACCCGAACGATGAGCCTATTTCCCACTCTGTTGAAACGCAGTCTTGCCTTGTGCTGGCGCGGCATTCCGTCCCGGCACTCCAGCGCATTCGCCAGCGCCTCGTGCACGGCTACTTCCTGGAGCGAGTGCGGCAACCCAGTCACTTCCGCCAGTATTTTGGCCACTTCGCCCTTGAGACGCTGGTAGTCGCCGTAGCCATTGAAGCGAATGATCCGGGGCCAGCCGTCCGTTCGTCCCGAAGAATCCGGCAGAGAGTTTACCCTGATGCAGACCGCTGTCGCGTCGTCCCGGCGAGTTTCCGATTCCGAAAGGGTGCGCAGCAACCCTACCATCTCAACATATCGATCAATCGGCAACTGTATTCGCGGGTCCAGTAGATAGGACAGTCCGTCGGTTAGAAAATAAAAACAGTCACCGACTTCGATCGTCAAGGTGTGCGTTTCAAAAGTTTCGCTTTCGTTGATCCCCAGACACATGCCAGGGCAGGCCACAGGTCCCTGCTGAGTTTTCGTAGCCATCCACAGGTTCGGGATGCCCGCGCATACCCAACGCAGCTGTCGGAGTTCCAGGTCGATCTCAAAGCCTATCGTCGCCGCAAAGGTTGCTTCGTCAAAATACTCGCCTGCGCGGCGGTTGAGCCAGCTTATTGCCTTGGAGAGCGGCAGGTCGGGTTTGTTGACTTCCCGAAGCAATACATGCAGGGAGGCGGTATGCAGAGCGGTGGACAGTCCATGCCCGGTGACGTCGACGAGGAAACCGCGCAGCAGCTTGCCATCATAGCGCCAGTCGAGGAAGTACAGGTCACCGCCGACGTAGCCGTAAGGTTGGCACAGACTGGTAACGTCCAGGTATTCCGACGCGGCAGGTAGCGCCAGCAGCGTATTCTGGACCCGCGCCGCCAACCGCGCGTCATTATAAATCTCCTCTTGCCGCCGAACCTGTTCGGTTATGTCAATACCAACCCCAGTAAAGTATGTCTTTCCGCCAATATCTAGGCGGACCCCGTTCGAACGAATATGAAGTTTCTTCCCACCCTTTATCAGCAGATGGGCTTCAACCTCGCCATACCCGGTCATGAAGACAGTTTCAACCGCTGCCGCCACCCTTGCGGCATCTTCCCCCTCAAACCATTTTTCCAGCGTCATGTGGGACAGTTCTTCTGCTGAATATCCTGTCATCAGTTCATGTTTTTTATTCCATCTGACCAAGGTTCCCTGGCTGTCATAAACATAAAGATATCCGGGAACACTTTCAAGCAGCGCTTCAACAAAAGTCTTTTCCTGAAGAAGTGACTCCTGCGTTGCTGTCAATTCCGCATACTGCGCGGTCAATTCCTGGTTCGCGGCAGTTAAATCGGCAGTTCTTTCTTCAACGCGCTGTTCCAGTTCTTCGTTGATTGCAACGAGATTTGAATTTAGCGAAGCGATTTCCTCATTCATCGCGTTGATTTCTTCGTTCTGGGCGGTCAGTTCTTCGTTCATCGCACGCACTTCTTCGTTATGCGCCGTCAGTTCCTGGTTGGCCGCATCAAGTTCGTTTGTGCGTTTTCTGACTTTCGCCTCCAGACTTTGATTGGCTTTGCGCAGTTCTTCCTCTGCTTGGACCCGGTCTGTTACATCATTAAATAGTGTTGCAAACATTTTTGTTCCGGGACTATAGGCATAAATGCTGTAGTGCCGACCAATTGCCTTTGTGAATGCTTCAAACCTTTTTGGTTCGCCGGTAAGGGCGACTTGACCGTAACGTTGAATCCAGTAGGGTTCGATACTTGGCATGACTTCCTTCACAGTCCTACCAAGTAAACAATCTCGATTAAACCCTGTTAACAGTTCAAACGCGGGGTTGACATCGATAAATCGGTAGTCGAGCGGTTGGTTGCTTTCATCACAAATAATCTCATGGACAGCGAACCCTTCCTGCATGCTTTCGAATAGCTGCCGATAAGCCGTAGCTCGATCGCCCACAACATCCAACCGATGATGATCGCATTCCTTACCCACCATTTAGTCCACCCCATGCGCTTAATTTATTATTGTGCAAATAACCAAAGGGCTTTGGCGAATTATGAATACTATAGTCTGTGGTCAGGGTGTAGTTATTACGTTATTTTTGATATATTATGGAGAAAACATACGGTCAAACTCTGCGGGAAATACGTAAAGAAAATGGGATGAGCCAAGAAGAACTGGCGTTCAAAACCAATTTGCATCGGACCTATATTAGTTTGCTTGAACGTGATCAAAAAAGCCCTTCCCTTCGAACCGTTACTACAATAGCACATGCGCTTGGCTTCACGTTGCTGGGATTTGTCCAAAAGATGACAGAAACCGATTGATTCATAGCACAAATTATTTATTCGGCCTTTTCTTGATTTTTCCTGCAATGCATTGACGCAATCGCCCCAATAAATATGGTGTTTTCAGGCGAATTTTTATCTGGAAATAGAAAAAATCCGGTCGAACGATCACTTATCGTCTTAACCGGATTTTTTCTTATTCATATCTCGCACTCAATCTCAGTCCCATCCAGCAAAACCACGATAATCCTCCCGCCATCAAAAACCGTCATCTTCTCAACCAATGCATAATACAGTTCGATATCAAAGTCAGTGATCACCGCTGCATCCGCAATGATCCCGATAAACTGCTTCGCCTTATACCTCACCAGCGCATTTTCGTTTTCCAAAAGTTCCTGCCACTTGCCTGTGAAATATTCTTTGTTTTCAACCAGCGTATTAAACACACTAATAAAAGCCTGGTACAACACCCCATCGTCGATATGCTTGCTGTCGCAGCCCTTTTTACCCTTCACCGGATACTTGCCATTGCACCGCCAGATGATTCGTCTGAACCGATCATCCGTAGAATTCCATACCTTTCTGCCAAAAACCTGACCACAAGAGCCGCAGATGACTCTGCCGGCAAACGGATTGTCAGTAGTTGCATACTCCAGTTTCTGAATGCCATATTCTAACGCATAATTTCGCCTGCGTTCCATCTCAAGCTGTACCGCTTCCCACATCTCTTGATCGATAATCGCCGGATGGCTTCCTGTCAACGCCAATGATAAAATGCAAAAAAGGGGGTGCGGACAAAATCTTGGACTC
>CAZOJA010000276.1:0-1516 GCA_964579955.1 uncultured Veillonellaceae bacterium
GCGACCAACCTGGCGGCGCTGGTCAGCCATGGACCGCTGCGGATTGCCGTGGCAGGAATGGAAGAACGCGCCCTGACGCCGGCGGAGTTGGGCCGGATGTGCGAGTTATTGCAACAGAGTTACGAGCAGGGTGCGTTCGGTCTGTCAACAGGATTGATTTATCCACCCTGTATTTTTGCCGCGTCTGACGAACTGGTCGCATTGACCTCGGTCAGCGCCCGCAACGAAGGAATTTTCGTCGTGCATGTGCGCAACGAACGTGGTCTGGTCGTCGAATCGATCGGCGAAATCTTTGATCTGGCGCGAAAAACCGGCGTAATTCCCCATATTTCCCATCTGAAAGTGATTGGCAAGGAAAACTGGGGTACGGCGGGCCGGATGTTGAAGTTGTTTGATATGGCAATTGACGAGGGGCTGGACGTCTCCTTCGACCAATATCCTTATCCGGCCGGCAGCACGATGCTGAGCATTTTGGTGCCGCCGCATGCGCATGCCGGCGGCTCGGAAAAATTGCTGGAGCGCCTGCGCGACCCTGCGATGCGCGAGCGTTTGGCGACAGAAATGCGGCAGGGTCTGCCTGACTGGGAAAATATCGCTACCGCCGCCGGCTGGGACGGCGTGATCGTAACCGGCATCCCTGACGGCCCGAACAAGGCCTGCGAAGGCAAGTCATTGACCGCAATCGCTGACGAGTGGAAAATTTCGCCGCAGGAAGTGGTGTTTGAATTACTGCTGCAACAAAATTTGCAGGTTTCAATGGTGAACTTCAGCATGTCGGAGGCGGATGTGGCCCAAATCATCAAGCATCCACGCGGCATGCTCGGCACCGACGGGCTTTTGATCGGTAAACCCCACCCCCGCGCTTATGCATCGACGGCGCGGATTTTGTCGCGCTATGTGCGGGATGAGAAGCTGCTGACGATCGAGCAGGCTGTCGAGCGGATGACCAGCCGACCTGCCCGTAGGCTCGGTTTGCGCGATCGCGGGCGCATCGCACTCGGCGCGAAAGCAGACCTGGTATTGTTTGATGCCGCAAATATTCAGGAAGGCAATTCGTTTGTCGATCCCTGCCGACACCCGTCAGGCATTGAGTACGTGTTTGTCAATGGAGTGGCTGCAGTCAGTCAGGGCAGGGAAACCGGCGCGCTGGCCGGACGGGTGTTGCGTAAAAGATAACAGCAAGTAAGGATTTCCGGGGGAGGGATATCATGGGACAGACTGAGGGGAAAATAGCGCTAGCGATGCCGGATGAAGCGGGATTAGTCGCACTGTGTCAACGAATGATCCAATTGCAGAGCTATACGGGAGCGGAAGGCGATCTGGCGCAAGAACTGCAAAAGACAATGCTGGCGCTCGGTTATGATCGGGCCTGGATCGACGATTTTGGCAACGTGATCGGCGAAATCAGGGGCGCGGCGGCTGGGCCGTCGATTCTATTCGATGGGCATATGGACACCGTGGATGTCAGTGATGCCGAGGACTGGACAGTGCCGCCGTTTGAGGGGATAATTAAGGA
>CAZOJA010000276.1:1616-3462 GCA_964579955.1 uncultured Veillonellaceae bacterium
CGTTTTTGGGCGAGGGGATTCTGGAACTGACCGACATTGTTTCCGCGCCGTATCCAGGTGCGTCGGTCGTGCCGCACAAGTGCCGGGTGACTTTTGACCGCCGGTTGTTGGTCGGCGAGACTGAGGAATCGGTTCTAGCCCCATTGAAACAGTGTGTTCAGGACTTGAAGCGCCTTGATCCACAGTTTGAAGCGGAAATTGAAATTGCTGAAGCGAGCCAGGTTTGTCATACCGGAGCTGTCATGGCCGGTAAACGATTTTTCCCGGCTTGGGTGCTGGCAGAGACCCATCCTCTGGTTGCGGGAGCATTGACCGCTACGCGGCGGGCCGGACTGGCGCCGGCAGTGACTAAATACAGTTTTTGCACCAACGGCAGCTATTCCGCTGGTATTGCCGGCATTCCGACGATTGGCTTTGGTCCGGGCGCCGAAGATGGGGCGCATGTCGTGAATGAGAGCATCGAAATCAGCCAGGTGACGCAGGCTGCGCTCGGCTATCAGGCAATTGCCGCCCAGTTTTTGACCAAATAAAACTTGGAGGGAAATTTGATGAATAAGGTTCCGTTCGGACCGACTTACGATGAAATGCTGCATCCGGAAACAATCTCGCCGGATGTTCGTGCCACGGCACTGAAACAACTGCATGACAATGAAATGGATCCAATCAATCTTTTCAATATCAACTGGAAAGATGCCGACAACAAAGTGCGCAAGATTGTGCTGCCACCGGAGCTGACCGGCGTGGATGCCAATATCGTGGTCATGCTGGGTTGTGGATTCCCGTCCGGCTCGCACAAGGTAGGACCTGCCTACAGTACGTTGATCGAAGGACTGGTCGATGGCGAGATCACAGAAGAGCACACGATCCTTGGCCCATCGACAGGCAACTTTGGCATTGGTACCGCCTATATCTCCAATCTGCTCGGCCTGAAAGCAGTCGTGATCATGCCGGACAACATGAGCAAGGAACGTTACGAGCGAATTCGCAAGTACGGCGGCGAATTGGAGTTGACGCCGGGTTCCGAGTCTGATGTCATCCTGACGCTGGAACGGACCCATGAAATGATGAAGAACCCGAAAAATAAAGCACTGGCCCAGTTTGAACTGATGGCCAACTATCGTTTTCATCGCCATGTCACCGGCGGCAGTGCCATCGAAGCTGTAAAAGGTGTCGGCAACGGTCGTATCGCCGGATTTACCTCCGCCCCCGGTTCGGCGGGGACCCTGGCGGCCGGCGACCAGATCAAAGTTGCTTTCCCCGAAGCAAAAGTGGCCGCGCTGGAGCCGTATGAGTGTTCCACCCTCGCCAATGGCGGACTGGGACAGCACCGGATCGAGGGGATCGGCGACAAGATGTGCACCCTGATCCACAACGTGCTGACCACTGATTTCATTATCCTGATCAAAGACGAAGAAACCGTTCAGGGCGTCAAAGTGTTCCATGACGGAACCGAGTTGCTGCTGAAAATGGGTGTCGATCCCGAGCTGGCCAGGATTCTGACCTATGCCGTCGGTCCTTCGGGCATCTGCAACATCATTGGTGCGATCAAGCTGGCCAAACACATGCGGTTCGGCCCCGGCGACAATGTGGTGACGATTGCGACCGACGGATTTGACCGTTATGACTCGGTGCTGGCAGACCTCAATGCGCGGTATCTGGAACTAACCGAAAATGTGCTCGGCCGCTGGGCCCGGGACATTTTCATCCAGGCTGACGAAGAGCATATTTATGATGTGCGTCGCCCCGCCGCCAAACAGCGGCTGTTCCGCCAAAAAGAAGCGGATTGGCTGAAGTTCGGCTACAGCCAGCAATATCTGGACAGCATGCAGGACCAGGCGTTCTGGGA
>CAZOJA010000277.1:0-3450 GCA_964579955.1 uncultured Veillonellaceae bacterium
TGCCGCGACCTGGACTTCGGACTCCTCCGCCGACCAGCCGCTGCGAATCCAGAGAACGACCTTGTCCTTCGCAGCAGGCATCGTCTCTTCAAATACCGGCGAAATATCCCGACTGATGTTCGACTGGCCATGAGAATACGACAGCTTGCCAACCGCTTCGCTCAACTTTTGCCTGATCCGGTCTTCGCGTTCGGCGGCAATCCGGTGAATCTCATTGGACAGAATTCCGCGCTGCTTTTCAAATTCGTCGCGCCAAGCCATGCTTTCGGGAGTCTGGATGCGATACTCGTCGCCGATTCTTATCAGCAGTTCGCAGTCTTCCAGCAGGGAAGGAAGCGTGCTTCGCAGGCTTGCGCTGCCTGCGGCCAGATAGGTGACCATCAGATCGGCCAAGGTTTCTGCTGTCGCCTTGATGCCGACCTCTTTGTTCGTATCGGACAGCCTGTTGATCAAAAAGACCAGGGCGCAGGCCCGCGCTTTGAGTTGGTGTTCGCCGCCCATGGTGTTCCACTTGATGGTCTTCTCATGGACATTGCGCGGCAGCGTTCGCGACTGCAGTAGTTTGTCCGCCAAATCAAAATAGAGATAATCCCCGGCGATCACGTTGCCGAGCGGCTGCATCAGGTTCGACTGGGCGGCCCGGTGAACCATGGTGAGCTGGTTGCGCAGCTGGCTATCGGTCCCGGTGGGATCAAGCACCCGCAGCGTATGTTCCCAGAAGCGACGCCGCACCGGCAGGATCGGATAATCCTGGGTAAACCAGTCGGCATCCTGACCTCGGTAGCCAATTGAAGTGCCGGACAGTTGCCTGGCGATTTCACCGTTATTCTGTTGCAGCACCTGCTTCAATGCGTCGATCGCGTCAGGTTTTTTGGCCAGGATGACCTTTCGCACCACTGCGTCCACATCGGTGTCCGACAGTTCAATGCGCACCGTGAAGCGGCCTTCCAGCTTCTTAAGATGTGTAGTGCCAGTTACGGCGGTTTGGCCGGTCCCGATAAACAGCATCCGGCTGCCGATCATTTTGCAACAGGCCTCGACAGTCTCCTGCACATCCATGGAACGTTGTTCGTCGCTGCCGATATATTGCTGGACTTCATCCAAGGCCACCAGAGTGAGCGGAAATTGTCCGTTTCGGCTCAGCGCCGCCCGGATCGCTTTGACCATTTCATCCACGCTGACATCCGTCACCGGACGATACTCGTTGTTTATGGCAACATTGCAGGCGGCCGCAGAATCATATAGTTTGGGCTTGGCCGCCGCTACCGCGGCATGAAGCACTCCGGAAACATAGAGATTGTCCAGTTCTTCCGCCCAGTTGTCGCCCTGCTTTTCCACCGCCGCCCGTACCGTGTCAAAGATGCCTTCTTTTTGCAGCCATAGTACGAATCGAGCTTGTGGATATTGTTCCGGCAATCCTGCGGACTTGAAGATGATCCGCAGCAACGACAATCTGACACTGCCGCCGGCCCCGGCTCCGAGCGTTCCCAGTGCCGCATGAAGCCCGCCGAAGCGTTTGCCTGCATTGGTCAGTTCCCTCAGGTTCATTTTGACGCTTTCCGGCAACGTGGCAATGCCGCGCGCCGTCGCCCCGTCGTCAAACACTCTATCCGTCCAGAACGCCGCCAGCATTTTGACCAGATGCGACTTGCCGCTGCCAAAGAAGCCGCTGACCCAAACCCCGGGCTGTTGTTCCTGGTTCAGATTTTTCAGGTAAACCTCCAGGATATGCTCCAAGCCTTTTTCATACTGGCCGTCGCAAACAAATGTGTCCAGCTCGTAGCGAAGGACTCGCTGTTGATCGTCATTGACGCTGGCAACCCCTTCGTTGACGATCTTCCGGCTGACCGGATTCACCAAATAGATCTCGTGGTTCAGCATGATTTTCCTCCCGCCTTACAGTTCCTTATCTGCAGTAATCACAAACGCATGGTAGTCCCAGCCGTCGTATCCGTCCAGCAGGCGGAAATTATTGTGTTCGTAACGGCCAGGAAAAAACACCAACAAACGTCCGGCGACTTTGGTCGCGACCTTTTCCACCACATCCTTGACCTTGACCAAGCCAAATAGCGAAGCCACGCCGGACAGCGCCACCACCGTGTTGTCGTCGGCCTCGTTCTTCTCAACGAATTCAACAATGCACTGACAAAGGTACTCGCCGTACTTGGGCATCAGGCTCGACAGAAGTGGTGGGTTCTGATAGTAGCTAGTCGCGTATTTCTGCTTGCTCAGCCATTCCGGGAAGGTATCTGTGATGTCGAAATGCAGCCAGCGGTGAGATTTTCGCTGCGTCGCCAGCTCGAACTCGCCGATTTTCGCCCGCAACTTCAATTCATCAGATTCGTGATAGACACAAAAAATAACGCGCTGGGCTGCAGCGGCGTCACGCCATGGGATGCCGATATGCGTCTCATAATGGTCTGCCAGGCGTTTCATTTTACTCACGCAACCACCCTGCTTCTTCTTGATTGATCAGTTGCGGAAACACGGCTTCCACAACATTGCCGACCCGTTTCATGATCATCCAACCGCGCGCCGAAGCCTGCTCGGCAAGTTCCAACGCCTTTTCCTGGCTGCAATCCAGCATGGCGACGTATTCGGATTCAAATAGGGACAGCCCCCGCATTCCCTGCAAGTAACCAAGGAGCAGCGCATAGGTAACCGCTGCCGGAGTCGGTGTCACTCGCTGCCGAATTTTGATCACCCTTCCTGTCAAATGCCCGGTATGGGTCCAAGTCGCTCGCAAATTCTGCGCCATCGACGTGACGGATCGCGCGCTGAAACGTCCGGGATGGAGGGCTTCGATGGTTTCTTCCATTTCCGCCAAAGGCGGCATTGCACCATCCGCCAGCTTCAGTATCCGATCAGCGGTTTCACGCAACATACTGTCACGGGTCGCCGCACAGAGCAATGCCAAGAGGGGCCTAGCGTGCTCATCCCTGCGCCAGAAATACAGCAGGTTGCGGAACAGGTTCACCTGCGGATCCAGGACATACAGCTCTGCCAGATGTTCGGCTGTTCGTTTTCGGGTATTAAAAGACGGTTTTCCCAGGCAGTTGCGCTCAACGATCGCCTGGATGTAGTCAGATTTGTTTTGGGCTGCCGGAACTTCTTCCAGCAGCATTGTCAATTCATCCAGCATGATGGTGCGGGCAGAGTGTATCGTTCCCTTACCAAAGCCAAAACCCAGCCGACTCAATGCGGCCTGATTCACTAAATCCATCTTTTTTTCCATCCCATCAGGTTCATTTTATTTGGCAACCGTCCTTGCCGATCGAAGGCCATGCGTAAATCCAGCAAAACCAAATACCGTAGTTGTTTTCTTGCTCACGCCGGCGAATTCCTGCTACCCCGGCAATCTTTTGCTTTCATCATATAAAAGCGCACTGACAGACGTGTGTCAGTGCATTTAACTTTACCGATAAAAATGTTTATACAGCCAAGGCCAAA
>CAZOJA010000278.1:0-3442 GCA_964579955.1 uncultured Veillonellaceae bacterium
TCTGAAAAACGAGTGATCATTGCACTCCATCCTCCTGTTGTTCCTGAAGTAACGGTAAACGAGCCCGTTTCCAGTTTTTTCGGCTGAACAAAACTCGATAGGCATCAATCCCGACACTGTTCGCCATCTCCTGCACCAGCGCCAGGCAAGCTTCCCGCGTATTGCTGTGGAAGACCGTGTAAAGATTGTACGGCCATTTTTCGTGCGGCAGCCGTAAATATACATGGGAAATATATTTGCAGGCCGACATTTTTTCCGATACCGCGCCCACCCGGTCGAGCGGAACCTGCCAACAACAGAGGGCGTTGCCGTGGAATCCGGCCTTGTGATGTTGCAATACGGCGCCCATTTTGCGCAGCATGCCCCGTTCTTTCATATGACGCAACCGCGCCAGCAACTCTTCTTCGGCAATTCCAATCTCAGCGGCGATAATGCGGTAAGGCGCCGGAACGAGGGGAATCCCCTGCTGCACCCGCCGAATAATCTGTCGATCCACGCTATCTATCACGTGACACCTACTTTACTTGAAATTCAACGTTTACTTTAAAGCGCTCCGAAGTCGGCATGGAGATCACTTCCTCCACACCCTCCATCTGCGCCACCATTCCAATCAGTCGCAAGATTTCCGATTCCTCACGCGATTGTACGGTAAACCACAGGTTATATTCATTGTCGCGTTCATCATTATGACTTACCTGTGGCAGGGCATTGATCGCCAGGGCTACTGCCGGCAAAAAGTCGGGCGCAACCCGCGCCGCCACCAAGCGCCCTTTGTATCCCAGCGATTCGGCGTCAAAAAAAGCGCCGAACCGGCAGATCAATCCACGTTCCTGCAGTTTGCCGATCCGTTCGATCACATGGGCTTCATCACTGCCAAGCTGCCTGGCAATATCGGCAAATGGCGCCGGGGTCAGCGGCAAGCCGGACTGGATTAAATTCAACAGTTGTTTGTCAAACGGTGTCAGTTGCATCAAAATCTACTGCCTCCACCAAGCGAGCCAACAATTCGGACCGGCCCGATGGCGTCAGCGCTGAATAGCCCAATAGCGGAGCATCAACCGACATACCAAGACCGGTACGCAGTGCTTTTAGCGCACTGCCCACCGCACTTCGACTCAACTTATCAATCTTTGTGGCCACCGGTTGCACCGACAAGCCTTCATCCATCAACCACCGATGCACAGTCAGGTCGAGCGGTTGCAATTCGCGGCGGACATCCAGCAACTGGACTACCAGTCGCAGCCGTTTTGAAGAGCGAAAGTAACTCTGAGTCCAGTCAAGCAAATCCTGCCGCTCCGATTTGCTGCGTTTCGCGTAACCATATCCGGGTAAGTCGACCAAAAACAGAGAACGTCGCAGACCATCCTCCCGCTTGAACCAAACCCGGAAGAAATTGACCGTCCGCGTCTTGCCTGGTTCGCCGCTGGTGCGGGCCAGGCCGTTGTGACGGCATAGCGAATTGATCAAACTTGATTTGCCGACGTTGGAACGACCAATAAAGGCGACTTCCGGTTCATCGCCTGCGGGAAACTGCGATTCCTTGACAGCCGAAGCAACATACTCGGCGCGAATTATTTCCCACTGCATCCGATAACCTTTTCCCCTTTCAACAAGGCCGTTGCCAACACTTCATCCATGTGTTCCACCCAGATGAACTCCAGATTGTTCCGCACATTTTCCGGGATATCAACATAATCGCGTTTGTTCTCTTTCGACAACAACAACGTTTTGATACCAGCCCGATGCGCCGCCAGTACTTTCTCCTTGATCCCGCCGACAGGCAACACTCGGCCGCGCAATGTAATTTCGCCCGACATCGCCAGGTCATTGCGCACTTTGATCCCAGTCAATGCCGAAATCATTGCGGTCACCATCGTGATTCCCGCTGACGGACCATCTTTGGGAATGGCGCCTTCCGGCAGATGGACATGAATATCAAGTTTTTCGTAGAATTCACCTTCAAGGCCCAATTCTGTCGCTCGCGACCGGATATAGCTCAGGCCGGCCTGGGCCGACTCTTTCATCACATCACCGAGTTGGCCTGTCAGTGTGAGGCTGCCTTTACCTTTCATCGTCGTCACTTCCACCGGCAAAACATCACCGCCGGCCTCCGTCCAGGCCAGACCTGTCGCCACACCGATCTGGCTGTTGCGTTCGGCTTCGTTCCAATGGTATTTGATAGGCCCAAGCAATGTCTCAATATTGCCGGGCGTCATCCGAACCGACTTTTTCTTTTTCTGTACGATCTGGCGGGCCACTTTGCGGCAAAGGGTCGCAATCCCGCGCTCAAGATTCCGCACGCCGGCTTCACGGGTATAATTGCGAATCAATTTTTCGATGCCATCTTCCGGGAAAGCAATATGACGTCCTGACAGTCCATGGTCCTTTTGTTGTTTGGGAATCAGGAATTTCTTGGCGATTTGGATTTTTTCTTCCTGGGTGTAGCCGGAAATCGTGATCATTTCCATCCGGTCAAGCAATGGGCGGGGAATGTTATGGATCGCATTGGCCGTAACCACCCAGAGAACCTTTGATAAATCAAACGGCAGCTCGATGTAGTGATCACTGAAGGTGTTATTTTGTTCGGGGTCCAGCACCTCCAGCAGTGCCGCACCGGGATCGCCGCGAAAATCGGAACTCATCTTGTCGATTTCATCGAGCAGAAACACAGGATTTTTTGAACCGACCGTCTTCATCCCCTGAATAATCCGTCCTGGCAGTGCTCCGACATAAGTCCGGCGATGGCCGCGGATTTCCGCCTCGTCACGAACACCGCCCAGCGATACACGGACGAACTTGCGTTCCATTGAGCGGGCGATCGAACGGGCCAACGAAGTCTTGCCCACGCCGGGCGGGCCAACCAGACAGAGAATCGGTCCCTTCATTGTTTCAGTCAGCTTGCGCACCGACAAATATTCCAGGATCCGTTCCTTGACTTTTTCCAGCCCATAATGGTCTTCTTCCATGATTTTTTCGGCAATATCGATATCGAGCCGGTCGTTTGTAATCGTCGACCACGGCAGCCCCAGCAGCCAATCCAGATAGGTACGGATTACACCGCTTTCCGCCGACATCGGCGACATCTTTTCCAGCCGTTCGATTTCTTTGGCGACTTTTTCGGCCACGTCCTTGGGCAGGTCTTGCTCACGCATCTTTTGCCGATACTCTTCGACTTCGGATGCACGGTCATCTTTTTCGCCCAACTCCTGCTGGATCGCTTTCATTTGCTCGCGCAAAAAGTATTCTTTTTGAGTCTTTTCCATCTGTTTGCGGACACGCCCGCTGATTTTCTTTTCGATCTCGAGAATTTCCATTTCACGGTTAATAATTTCCGTCAGCAAGTCGAGGCGTTGCCGAATGTCGACTGCCGCCAGCAATTCCTGCTTATCTTCCAGTTTCAGCGGCATGTGGCCGAGAATCAGGTCGGTCAGGCGATCGGGAT
>CAZOJA010000279.1:0-3440 GCA_964579955.1 uncultured Veillonellaceae bacterium
GTATCCACATGGGTCAGGGTCAGCGCCGCATACTTGTTTTGTTTCAGTTTGGCTTCGATATCCGCCAATGACACCCGCTCGCCGACCGCCGCTGTCAACACGTCCGGCACGATTCCCAGCGCTTTGGCCAGCGGCACAAACCGCTCGCCGAAATAGCCCTGAGTAATAACGAGCACTGACTCGCCAGCCTTAACCGTATTCACCAGGCCCATTTCCATCGACAGTGTGCCCGCGCCGCCGATCGCCACGACATGGTCAGCCTGGAAAATCGTTCTCAGTCCCTGCAGACACTCTTTGTAAATCGACACGAACGGTCCATAGGTATGGCCGTAAGTCGGACCGGCCAAGGCCTGTCGGATGGGTTCTGCTACAGGCGTCGGTCCAGGGATCATCACCAGTGGATTTTGTTTGATCATGATTACACTTTCACTCCTTGCCAAATATGTTCTTCATCTTGCATTGTTTCTATCCATTTGCAGATTATCCTGCCAAAGCAGCAACAGAATTCGTGAAAAGGGCTATCCTTCGCTTTTCACTTTCTCGCGGTATTCGACAATCAGCGGACAGCCTTTCTCGCACTGTCCACAGCCAAAACACTTTCCCCGCTTGCGCTTTTTCACGACATAGCCGGTTTTGTCATCCACTTGCCTGTGCACGGATATTTTCACATATAGCAGAGCAAGCAGGCAGAGCAGGGTGAAGATATTGGCAAAAAATACCGATGGGCTGGCGATGAAATAACCATACGCCATCCAAAGGAACACCCCGACCGCCATCATCACCAGCCAGAGCCAGGAAAGGTCACCGGTCGAGCGGCTGCGCAGCGTCTTGATCACCTGGGGTACAAAAGCGCAGGTCGTCAACACGCCGGCAATAATTCCGATCCATTCCACATTCGACTCGATTGTCAGTCCGATTCGCCTCCTATTTTGCCGCTTCTTTAAAGAAATTCCAGATTAACATGTTTGCGTCCACATCCTGTGAGGTCCGGCCGATAAAGCGCTCCGGCAGGTATTGGTACCCACCCGGCCAAGTGTGGCCGCCGCCTTCGATTGCAGCCAGTTTCACCGCCGCACCGGCGGGACAGGATGCGAACACTTCCATTTTGACCCTGGTACCGTCGCGCGGATCGCGGTCCGGTTCCGGCATAATCACGCCGCCGTCGCCGCAACGGTTGTTCGCGGCCCAGAACCCGGCAGTCTCGCGAGCGGACAATACTTTACCGAAATCCTCGAATCCGGCGACAGCGCCACCGGCCCAGGGAACAATCGGATCGTCCGTGCCATGGATCACCAATACCGGCAGAGGACGGACCGGCTTGCAAGTTGCCAGCAAAGGCTCCGGCAAGCCCCCGGCAACCGTAGCGATACCGGCGATCCGTTCTGCCTGCTCACAGGCCAGCCGCTGCGCCATCATGCCGCCATTGGAGATGCCGGTGGCATATACCCGGTTCTTGTCGACCATCCCGTCGGTAACCAACTTGTCGACGACGGCCAGCAAAAAACCCACATCGTCGACGATACCGCCCTGGTCGTTCCAACGCCGTTCCAATGCATCCGGATAGACCAGGACAAACTTTTCCTTGGCGGCCAGCTGTTCAAAACCGCGCCGGGTCACTGCCATCATGTCTTCGCCGCTGCCGGCGCTGCCATGCAGTACCATCAATAGCGGAGCAGGCTTTGTCCTGTCGAGGCCTTCCGGGCTGACCAGCCAGTAACTTCGGAGAGTGCCGCCTGTTTTCAGCGTTTCCGAAACCGGTGCGGCCAGCGTGACCACCGATGCCGTGAGCCAAAACAGGCCGCCCAAAAATAGTATCGCCAGTCTTTTCATGTCCCCGTCACTCCTTCTTTATGCCAAAGCGGACCCAGACCGAAGTCAACACCCGCACCGGCTTGTTTGCCTGTGGCTGCCAGGCTGGCTGAAAAATCCAGCCGGCAACATATTGCCGAGCCAGTTCATCCAGATCCCGCATGCCGCTGGAACGGATCACGCGGCTCGCTCCTACCCGCCCATCCGCCAGCACTTCCACCTGCAACAGCACTTCGCCGGCCACACCGCCCCGGGCGGTCGGCATTGCCAGCGGCGGCCGCTCCCTCAGCCGTGGCGGCACGATCGCATAGCCGGTCCCTTGCGGTGCATCCTCCGGCGGACCGGTTGAAGCCGGCGACTGCGGCGATGACGACTGCGGCGATGACGGCGTCGGGGAGGATGGCTTAGGCAGGGATGACTGGGCTCCTGTCGCTTGCGGCAAGATAGTCTGCGGGGTCGTTGGCGCAGGTGTCACAGGCGCCGCAGTGTCATTATTTGTGGGAGGAACGGCTGACGCGGCAAGAGTAGCTGGAACCGGTGGTGGCGCGAGCTGCGGCGCCGATTGCGGCGCCGACCACACCCACTCCAGTTTGGTCTCCCTGGGTTCCGGCGTCAGAGCGCCGCCCAATCCGACAAGCAAAACCAACAGACAGGCATGAATCACCAGGGACCAGACCAGGGCCGAACGAAAACTCCCCTCGGCCGGTTCACGCCGTCTCACGGCCGTTGCTCCACCGCAACCGTCAGATGCTGTACATTCAGCTTGCGGAAAATATCCAGCACTTCCACCACCCGTCCGTAAGCTACCGCCCGGTCGGCCCGCAGCACAAACCGGCTGTCCCGGTTGCCGGACAGCGCCGTCTGAATCTTGGTTTCCAGCGCAGCCAAAGTTACTGTTTCTTCGCCGAATCGCAGCGACGCATCAGCCAGCACCGTCACCGCCACGGTACGGGTCGTGTCGAGCTGGGCCGCTGTTGCCGCAGGCAAAGTGACTGGCAATACTTTCTGCTCGACCATGAACATCGTGCTCATCATGAAAAACACCAACAGAAAGAAAATCACATCAATCATTGGGATGATCATCAAGCGGGGATTTTCCGTGATCCGCCGGTCCCGCAGTTTCATGGCTCCTGCTCCAGTGCCGCTTCCAGCACCAGTGCCGACGTCTCTTCCAAATCGCTGAGCACTGCGTCGAGTCGCATCCGAAAATAACTGAGCAGACTAAGTGCGAGAATCGCGACGCAAAGTCCGGCTGCCGTAGCCACCAGCGCTTCGCCAACGCCGCCGGTAATCGCAAACGGTTGTCCGGAACTGACATGGAGCACATTGAATGCCCGGATCATGCCTACCACCGTTCCTAAAAGGCCGAGCAGAGGCGCCATCGTCACCATCAGGCCGAGTAGGTCGAGCCGTTGCCGCAGTCTGGCCGCGCCACGATTCGCCGTTTCCTCCATCACCAGTTCCATCGCCCGGCTGCCGCGTTCGCGGCGGCTCAGGCCGGCCGCCGCCACGACCGCCGACAGGTTCTGGTACTGACAGGACAATACCAGCGCCGCCGCGAGGTCGCCGGCAGCTAGTTTGTCTGCAAGCTGTTCGCGAAAAACTTCCATCCCGGCAGTCGCCCGGCCAAA
>CAZOJA010000280.1:0-3437 GCA_964579955.1 uncultured Veillonellaceae bacterium
TATCGGGGCTTTGGAAGCGTGACTGGAAAGAAATTATAATAAATGATAATAATGCTGTGATGATTAGGGGAAAAATCTTATCAAATCTTTCAAGAGGAAAAACGCTTAACTACCTAGAAAATAAGCAATATTATGATGAAAAGTACAATTAGATATGCGGTTGTTTCGAAGTTGGATATTATGTGATTATATATAATTATATATTGAACGCTAGGTTGAATTGACTCAAAGTTGGTTGCGGGGTGAAACTTGTGGATCGGCAATGGATTATGAATCGGCTCGAAGTCGGCGGAGCATTGCCGAACTTGCCGCCGGATATCGCCCGGTTGTTTCAGCGGATTTCCACGCCAAACTGGCAAAACGATGCGGCCGGGATCGAGTCCTTGTTGCTTCGCCAAGGACTGGCCGCTGCATTTTGGCAACAAATTCGATCGCCGCTATTTAGCTGCCCGGCCGAGGTGGAATCGTTACGAGACCTGCTGGAAAGAGTCGATCAACAGACCGTCGGAGCACTTTTAAGCGCATTTTTGTTGCGTCGGCTCTTACCGGCGCAACTGGGAAGGGCGCGGAGTTTCGACCGGGAGCAATACCGGCGACATACGCTGGGGACTGCCGTTGCAGCCAGAATTATCGCCACAAGGACAAAAATCAGCCAACCGGACCGGGTATTTGCCTACGGTATGATTCACGACCTCGGCGTGACGGTGCTGGATAGCTGTTTGCCGGATTTGTTGGACGAAGTGTGTCATGTCCGGGCCAAAGGGTCGCGCCAGATTGTCGCCGAACAGGTGATCTTGTATGGACTGACCCATGAAGACCTCGGCGGCTGGTTGTGCGAAAAATGGAAATTGCCGCTGGCCGTGAAGTCCGTCGTGAAGTATCATCATCGGCCCCTGCTCGCCACCAGCGGCGTTGACGAGGCAAAGCTGCTCTATCTGGCGGATATGCTTAGTGCAGAGAAATTTGTCGGTTTGATCGGTCACGGCTTGCCGCGCAAAATCGAAGCAACGGTGCGAGGGCATCTGGGCATCACGGCGTCGGGACTGGCGGCGGTCGAACGTGAACTGCCTATCTTGGTGGATGAAGCTGTGCAGCTGCTGGAGTGAAATGTTCCAATTGGGAAAACCTGCAGGTAAGGCAGGAAAAATAATGGATCGAAGGGAATTGTTCTTCGAGCAAGAACTGGAACAAAAGGAGGGCTGACATGGTTCAGCGACCAACCGTTTCAACCGATGTGGCGGCAGAACTGACGTTTTTTCGCAGTATAGCTGATGCAGCAAGAGATATTATCCTTGTATTGGCTGAAGACGGCCGGATCTGCTATGCCAACCAGGCTGCGGTAATTGCCTACGGGTACAGCCGGGAAGAGTTACTGGCGATGCGCGTGCAAGAGTTGCGGGCCCTTCATACTGTCCAGGAAATCGAGGCGCAACTGCGGCAGGCCCGCAGCGAAGGAATATTGTTCCGGACATTGCACAGAAAACGTTCCGGCGCGCTGTTCCCGGTGGAAGTCAGTTCGCGGGCCGTTACGGTGGGTGCTGAGGACAGCCTGATCAGTGTCATTCGCGACATCTCCGAATTGCGTTATTTGGAGGAAGCGCGGCACAGTCAGCGCGAATTCTCGCATGGGATTGCCGAAGGATTGGACATCCCGTTTTTTGCCGTTGACCGGCAATATCGCTATATTGAATTCAATCAGGCCCATGTGCGGGCGATGAAGAGCCATTACGGGGCGGACATCCTCATGGGTGAATCCATCTTGGATTACTATGCGAAGGGGGAAACCCGGGAGTTGGTCCGGCAGAATCTCCAGGAGGCGCTGGCTGGACGGGCCCATGCCGTGGAGGCTTTGGTCGGCGATGAAGAGCGGCAACAACGTTATTTGCGGATCGAGCATAATCCGGTCAAGGGGGCACAGGGCGACATTATTGGCGTTGCGGTCTTTTGCAGCGACATCAGCGAGCAAAAAAAAGCCGAACAGGAAGCGCGACTTTGTGACCTTCGCTATCGTGAACTGGTCGAAGACACGCAGGTCGTCATCATGGCGCTTGGTTCCGGCGGCACCATCGGTTACCTCAACGAATACGGGCTGAAGTTTTTCGGCTTCCGCTCCGCCGAACTTCTTGGGTTGCCGCTGACTGCGGTGTTGTTGCCGGAACACGATGGCGATGGACGTAATCTGCGGCGGATGTATGAAGAATTATGGACGGCCGGGCGGGAAGGGTTTCGTGAGACGCATGAGAACAGGACTGCCGACGGGAAACGAGTCTGGCTGGACTGGACGGTTCGCCCTGGCGTCAACCCGCAAAGCGGAGAAGCCGGCTGGCTTTGTATCGGGGTCGATGTGACCGCCAGACAACGGCTACTGGAGGAAGAACGCAAAGGTCACCAACGCCGACGCTGCAATGAACTGATGCAGGATCTCGTTGCCAGGCGATTGAGCGAGCAGCAACTGCAGCATAACGCTGCCCAGTTGCGGCTGAATTTGACAGGCCCGTTCATTTGCTTGCTGTTTGGTCGGCAAGTCCAAGCGCCGGCACCGGGCGATGAATCGACTCGTCGTTATGACACGGAGGATATGGTAGATAGTCTCAAACAACTTCTGTCGCCAATCGTCTGGGAAGCCACTGACGGGATTGGCGTGTTATTGCCGTGGCCAGACCCGACGCAGGAACTCACTGCGGAATCTGCCAGGCAATTGGCAGCTGATGCCATAAAGCGATTCAACAAAAATGGCCTGGGCCAGTATCTTGCTGTGGGGGCTGCATACCCAGCGCACCCGGAAACAGGAATCCCCCTGCTTTATGAACAGGCCGCCGCGGCTCTGGCTTACGGACCGTTGCAGCAACCCGGCGAACCCTTTTATTTCTGGCATGAACTGGGGTGGGTCCGTTTGCTGGCCAAAGACATCGCTGCGGAACAGACGCAACAATATATTGTTGATACTCTCGGACCGCTGCTGAGACTTGCACCGGGAGAAAAGCGCGAACATATGCTGAGTACGCTGCGGGAACTGCTGTCGGGCGATTTGTTTGAGCTGATCGCACAACGTCTGAATGTTCATCCGCAGACGGTGCGCTATCGGAAAAAGGTGATTGAACGGATGCTGAATGTTTGCCTGGATGTTGAAGGCAGCCGGACCAACCTGGCGGTTGCGTTGAAGTTGTATGAAGTTCGGCGGACGAAAGGACTGGACGATGGTTTTCATTAATGATACAGACTGTTATCGTAGAATTTTTTCGCATCACCAAACTGTCATGCTGATTATTGACCCCGCGACGGGGCGGATTTTGCACGCCAACCAGGCTGCCACAGATTATTACGGCTGGTCAATGGAAGAGTTGCTGCAGAAGAACATCGCTGAAATCAATACGCTGTCGGCGGAGCAGGTGCGGGCCGAAATGGCCAATGCGCTCAGTCAGCAGCGTAATTTTTTT
>CAZOJA010000281.1:0-2236 GCA_964579955.1 uncultured Veillonellaceae bacterium
TTGAGGAACAGGGTCGCCAACAGCACCTTTGTTTGTTCTCCGGGAGAGAGGGTGGAAAATGGACGGTATAAAGCGTCTTCGCCAACTTGCAGCAGTGAAAGTTCACGCACAAGCTGCCACTGCAGACAACCAGGATGAATATTTTCGATGACCGCGAGTGTGTTGTCATCTGCGTTCGGTACCGTAAATGGAAAATACTCGAAGGCCACATTTGCAGAAATTGCACCGCGGTATTCATATCTTCCAAGCAGCAAATGGAGAAAGGTAGTCTTGCCGCGACCGTTGCGGCCGGTAAAACCGAGCTTCCAGTCGGTGTCGATCTGAAAACTTACATTTTCAAAGATGTTGTCATAGCTGCCTTCATAGGAAAAAGTAAGATTTGTTACGTTGATCAGTGACATGGTGATTCCTCCTGCACAAAAAAATATGGGCTGCAAGAAAGTCAATTCTTGCAGCCCATAACAATAGAGTCAAACCAAGCCCAATTAGAAGGCCTGATCTACATATGCTACTTGCGGGAAAAGAATTTGTTTCTTTCTTGCATATGCATAACAAAACAATCCGGCAATCGTCATTAGCGGCTCAATTACCGTCGATGGTTTCCATTATGCCTTTGATTTTTAGCAAGAAAGAATTTTCATCTTTTCAACTCCCATAATCTTTTCGTGAATACTATATCATGTCATTTTTTGAAATTCAAGAATCGGGCTGATAAGTTGACAAAAATAGGGTGGCGATGTAAAGTCGGGCTTGAACAGAATTAATGATTTTTTGGAGGAAAAGAATGATAAGGCGGAACTTGTGTGTCGAGGCAATCCCCGCTATTCTGTGGGGGAAAGAAACTGGCAAAATGATGGTGGCTGTTCATGGCAACATGTCTAATAAAGCGGATGAACCGATCGTTCTATTGGCCGAAGCGGCGATTCCGTCAGGCTATCAGGTTCTGAGCTTCGATCTGCCGCAGCACGGAGACCGAAAACAGGAACCCACCCTTTGCAAGGTTCAGAATTGCGTTCATGATCTTACCACGATGATGAACTATGCCCGGCAGGCTTCAAAGGACGTAAGTCTGTTTGCCTGCAGCATGGGCGCTTATTTTAGTCTGCTGGCCTATCGGGATGTCCAACTGCGGCAATGTTTATTTTTGTCGCCGGTTGTCGATATGGAGCGTATTATTGAGAATATCATGCACTGGTTCCAAGTGAGCAAGGAGCGACTGCAGGCGGAAAGCGAGATTCCGACGCCTGCAGGACCAACGCTTTACTGGGATTATTATTGCTATGTCAGGGACAATCCGGTTGTTCGATGGCAAAGCCCTACCGCCATTCTGTATGGCAGTGAAGACAATCTATGTGAATTTGAAGTAGTATCTGCTTTCGCAGATAAGTTTGCCTGTGAACTGGAAGTATTGGAAAAGGGCGAACACTATTTCCATACTCCTGCGCAACTGGAGTACTACCGAGAGTGGTTAGCCAAACACTTGAATTAATCGAATCAATTGGCGCTGTTCGCGCCAGCGTGATGGAGCGAATGGATTTCGTCCATTCCCAATGCTCTGTTATATAGGCGAAAATCGGCCATTTTTCCCATAAACAGCAGGTTTGGGTTGCTTGTGTCGCTGCCGGTTCCTATCCGAACCTTGCCATTGGACGGAACGATGGACATTCCGGCAGGGATATCGCGCGAAGAACCTTTCAATACTCCGTTCACATAAAGATGGAGTTTGCTGCCGTCCGAAGAAAACAACAAATGGGTCCAGTTGTTACCCAGTCCATAATTGTCGTAAGGGCCACCAGTTACCAGGAAATTGCCGCCTTTGACAAACTGGACATCCATCCTGGCGCCGAAGGCACCACGGGTAAAGGCATGGACGATGTTATGCGTGCCGGCATCATTCATTTTTGAAAAAATGGACTGGACTTTGGTGCCGCTCTTGGCGGAATCGACCAGAACCCAGACCGACAGCGTGAATGTGTTTTGCAGTTGGAGGCTTGATCCGTTGGCAATGTTGATAAAGCCCCCGTTAAATACCGCATGTTTTCCAACGACATTATCTTCACCCAGAGATACTGCACCTACGGTTGATCCGTTGAACCCATTGCCGGATGAGTCATTGAAGTCGGTCTTGAATTTGTAGTGGGCCACGAGACCGTTTTCGGCTGCGTAACTGCTACTGAGCAGCAGGACCCAAGTCAGCATTGCCATGACAACAATTTTCAAAGATGTAGATGTTCTA
>CAZOJA010000281.1:2336-3436 GCA_964579955.1 uncultured Veillonellaceae bacterium
CCTGTGAGGTTTTGACGACATTCAGATGGCTTGTAACATTTTGAGTGCCGGCAGAACTGAAGGTGATCCTATTGGCAGAAGGAACTTTGATATCGCTGCGTAGCCAGTAATAGTTTACTGTAACCGGACCATCGGTCGTGATGGAACCCGTCAAATCGTAGCGTAATTCTCTATTGTCAATGGGTATCGGTGGACTGGCCGAAACGGTCACTTTGGTTACTTTGGCCGGTGCGGAGCGTGCAACGGATTCGGCAGTGAAGGCAGTAAAACACAAGCATAGAACAACAAAGGCAAAAACAATTTGTTTATAACGCATTTCTCTCACCTCTTCATTATTTAAAGGTCGAGTTTGAAGACGTACGAGTCTGCCCAAGTGCCAACCTTATTATTCCAGACACGGATGAAGAACTCTTTGCCATCATTGACTGGGGGCAGGGATTTTGGCGGCGCCCAGTTTAAGTTTCCTTGCTGGAAGGGGACTGAAGCTGTTATTACATGTACCACCTGGTTGTCGGACTTTCTCACTAATTCAACTTTGCCATCACCGGCCAGACTACTGGGTGACCATCGGATATTATTAACGACGCCGGCCGACCAGACCGGGCCTCTGAGTGACAGGGTAACGCTGAGCTCAGGCGCTTTGATGGTAAAGTGGGCGGATTCGGCGACAAACTTGTTTCCGGCTACGGTACGCGCAACTATTTTAAAGCGAGAGTGCCAGTTGTATTCCTGCACGCGGACTGTCCACGCCAGGTTGCTCTGGGGTTTGCGCACATCGTTGACAATGTAGTCCTTGACGGAGCCGTTGACTTCCATCATTTCAAACTTAAGCGGTCCGGGATCGCCGTTCCAAGTCCAATTAACCGTTGCGCGGGAGCCCGGTGTGATTGAATCGGACTGCTTGGGTGATGTGAAGGTGATGCCTGGTGTTGCCGCAGCAGCGACGTATGAACTAAGTAGCAGAAGTGCCAGTGTCAGAAGCGTGAAGATGAATTTGGGATTTTGGCGTTTCATTGTTCCTCCCTCCCAACGTTTTGAAAATAATTGTCGCAATATTTTCACAAAATTCCGACTGAATAAGTCTTTCGATGGCGGAATAT
>CAZOJA010000282.1:0-3431 GCA_964579955.1 uncultured Veillonellaceae bacterium
GATGTGCTCCGAAAAGAATGCACTGGGATAACCGCCCCATGCATAGTTATGGACAACCATCCTGATCGCCGGGTTCATGGGAGCAATTCCTTCAACCAGCGGTTTTCCGTTCTTGCCATAAAATGCTTCCGTATACCAGGTGTACGGCGGCAGAGGTTTGTCGAGATCGAACAGGTCCGCGTTCGCCCCGGCGAAGTTCGCGTAAATCACGCCGGCAGCAAATACATACGGCACTGGACACGGAAAATCAAGGCCAACAATACACTCATCAATTTCACCCAACAGGGTCATGATCTTACCGTAATATTCAAGTCCTTTAATCGTCAGCTGATCATTGAGAGCGTACAGATCATTTTCCGCCCGGACTCCCACAACGCCGCTCGGACACATATCCAGGAATGCCGCGAAGGCGTATTTGCTCTTTACGAAGTCGGACTCAAAAATGGCACGGGCCGTAAAGTTAGCCCCTCTGGGTCCCATGTTCCAATGATACGTGGACCGGGTTTCAATACGGGCGTATGACATTCCAAAGGGTTTGACGGCACGGTCCACCTGGCGGTGGAAGTGCACTTCCCGAACGTCGCTGTTGTGGACGTGAACGATCCAGTCTGCATCATAGGTAGCTTTGAGTCCGTACAACGTTCCGATCTCCGTCTGGATCGCGATCCCTTCGTCGATCGGGGCCATCCCTTTGGCCTTGCCCTTGAAATGCTCATCAAGCTTGTATCGCTTGATATATTCTTCCGTCTCACGGAACCGCAGTCCAACCCCTGCACGCAGCCTAATCTCCTGAACACCGGTTTTGGCGGCGATCATGTCCCGGACTACGCGGAGAAGCTCTGCGTAAGGCTCTCCCCCCAGCAGGGTGAAACCGTGATGCGAGGCAAGCACGTTAACGGACTGACCCGGTTTGATCATCGACATATCAATTTTCGCAAGTGCTTTTTCAGCTGCGCTGCGCACCCCCGCAATCCCCCCCTCGCCGGGATAGATCACGTCCGGAGAGTCGGGGAACAGTTCCTTCACTGTCAATGAAGTCATTTCCGGATATTCGGCAAATCGATTCAGGACTAATTCCGGGGCGATTCCATACTGCGAAGCCCGCGGCGCCATCGGCATGATGCAGCTCCGCGTCGCCATTTCATCGCTGCAAAACGAATTCGTTCCTGGTGTGATCGGTTTATTGGTCATTTGGAACTCCCCCCTTCTGCCTTTGCATCGACGATCTCTTTCAGCAGTTTGATATCTTCCTCAAAATAAAAGCCTTTTTCCGCATATTTTGCTTTAACTTTCTCCGATATTTCCCACACCTTGGGAGTTAATCCATACCATTGATATCCGCTGGGCCTTTCCGGATTGATACCGGCTGCGTCAAGCAGCCGTAAGATTGGCTGGATGCACTCCACCTTGCAGCCCATTCGGATGCCCGTCAGTCTTGATATTTCTTCGGGTGACTTCGCACCTTTCAAAATAGCGCCGGCCACTTCTTCAGCCCGGGTTGCTGTGCAGTAGCAGATAACCTGTTCAGGATTCAACATCGCTTTTTTACAAAGCATGCTGATCTCGTCGTAGGATAAATCGCTGATGTCAACGGATACAGTATAAGGGTGATCCAGTTTTACCATTTCAATGGCGTATACTGGACATCGCTGGTTACAGGCACCACATCCCCGGCAATCCTGTTCGTTTACGACGGCCTTTCTTCCGATAAGTATAATCGCGAGCGACGGACACACTTTGGAGCAGATACCGCAACCAATGCACTTATCTTTGTCTACCACAGGTTTTACCGAGATCAATTTCATCTGCCGTCTCCTCCTTTTTGATATTGACACAAAATATCTTTTGATTACTGCGAGTCGCTCAGGTTTCTTTTAATCCGGGCGATTTGTCCGATATTATCGCACAATGTTCTCACTGTTTGGCATACACCATTCTGATTCGATCACGTTTACTCCTTATAACCGAGCCGGCGTGAAATTTGCAGCGCTTTATCCATCACATCATCTTTTAGCTCGCCGAGGATTTCTGAACGCATACGACTTGAAGGACCGGAAACGCTAATCCCGGCAATGACTTTGCCCCGGTGATTCTTTATTGGCGCCGCAATGCAACTTAAGCCTTCTTCAATTTCTTCCTGATCGAGCGCAAACCCGTCTTGTTTCACTTTTTCCAGATGTTTGTACAATACTTCTTTACTGACAATTGTGTTGGCGGTAAATTTCTCAAGCTTCACATTGCCAAGAGTATCAGCCAGCTCTTTATCTGTTAATCCCGACAACAAGACTTTCCCCACACCTGTACAGTGGGCTGGATTTCGACCGCCGATCTGCGATCCGATCCGAATCGAACGCGAGGTGTCTACTTTATCGATATAGACGACTTCTCCCTTGGACAGGATAGCCAGATGCACCGTTTCACAAAATTTTACCGCCAATTCCTGCAGAAACGGTATGGCAATATTCCGCAAGTCCATGTTGGCATGAACAACTTGTCCGAGTTCAAACAGTTTTAATCCCAACGAATATTTGGCAGTTGTCTGGTCCTGTTGGACGTACCCCGTATCCTCAAGCGTGATGATGAGGCTGTGAGTAGTGCTTTTGTTCAATCCCAGCTCCTGACTGATGGCAGTCAACCGTTCTCCATTCCGGCAAGTAGCCAAAAGTTCCAGAATCGCAAGGGCTCTGGTTACAGATTGAATATTTTTCCGTTCTTGTAGAGGGGGAGAGTTCATATGATAGTCCTTTCGTGCGACATTATCGTACGCGGTTCTTATTTTTCAGCCCCATTATATATTTTTTTTTTTAAAAATTAAAGCCCCTTTTTAAAAAAAATTATGGTTAACTCGAGACAATGTCACCTTGTGGATTATCGCGAGAAAATGTCACCATGGGGATGCGGACAAAATCTTGGACTCTAAATTAGATGCCCTGGCCCCACGGACCCTGTCCGGATTTTAAGTTAGTAAAAAAACTGACGTTCTCCCAAAAAACTGATCCGAAGGAAAAGTGTGTTTCCGCCCTTTTGCATATTTAATAGTTATCATTTTACTAGTCTTTTAAATTATAATTCTTCATGAAAACCCCCTTATCGCTCTTACAAAATCATATGTAAATATAAAAAATTAGGTCAGGATCGCATTAAAGCAACCCCAACCGGATTTTCTCGTCTCTATTCCATTTCACATTCAACATCCGTTCCGTCCAGCAAGCTGACAATAAGATCAAAAAAAGCAGTCGTCTAAAGACAACGTCTGGACAACTATCTATTAAATATACATCATTCACTTTTCCCTTTATGTCCGCCCACAAAATCCGCCCGTTCAAGGAAGGTTCCACCAGCCATCGACCCAGCATAAAAAATCGTTTTTTTGCCAAATCGCCCCCGAAGATCATCTACTACTCGATCCATGGCATGTTTCTTTTCTGCTC
>CAZOJA010000283.1:0-3427 GCA_964579955.1 uncultured Veillonellaceae bacterium
GGACCAGGTTGGCCTTGTCCTTGCAATCGTGTTGGTAAATCTTAATCCGGTGGCAGACCTCTTCCCCGCAGACGATGATGTTTTCCGCATCGGTCAATGGACGATGCGCACCGAGGGTGACCACGATGGAGATGTCATCGTCAGGCACACCGGCTTCATTCAGTTCAGATAACAGCGTAGGTAAAAATTGATCGTGTTTGATCCAGGCCCGGGTGATGTCACCGACAGTGATGACGACTTTGTCCCCCGCCTTGACGGTCTGGGACAGCGGCAGAGCGCCGACAGGGTTGCGCAGCGCTTCACGGACTGCTGTCGGCACATCAACAATTCCTTCGGCAGGGGTTCCCTTGATGTCGTACAGTACTCGCTCCACCGGCAGCGAAAGCTCCATCGTGCTTTCACCGAAACCAAACTGGTACTTTTTCATGTTCATCCTTCTCACTCCTGACATGGACAGGGGCTAAGCTTTTCAACTTAACCCCTCTTGATCCGCATATATTATTAGTTCTTCTTGGCTTCTTCGATTTCCTTCAACCAGCTGCCGAATTTCCCGCCATATTTGTCGTACACTGGCTTGACTGCCGCCTGGAAGGCCTTGGAGTCGACATCGCGGATGATTTCCATGCCGCCGGCCTGCACGACTTTGAATTGCTCAGCCATCTGGTCGGCGCCCCATTTGCGTACATGCTGGGCGGATTCTTTCGCCGCCTGGACCAGAATGTCCTGGCTGGCCTTGTCGAACGAATCAAAGAACTTTTTGCTCATCACGATGGTGGCAGGCGAGTAAGTGTGCTTGGTCATTGAGAAATATTTCTGGGTTTCCTGCAATTTGAAAGCATAGACGACGTTGACCGGGTTTTCCTGCCCGTCGATGGTTTTTTGTTGCAACGCGGTCAGTGCTTCCGTCCAGGCCATCGGCACCGCATTGGCGCCCAGCGCTTTGAAGGTGTCGATAAAGACCGGGTTTTCCATGACGCGGATCTTCAGGCCGGCGACATCGGCCGGAGTCCGGACCGGGCGCTTGGAGTTGGTAAGGTTGCGGAAGCCACGTTCGGCAAAGGCGAGGCCCTTCAGGTTGACTTTATCGAACTGTGCCAACATCTTTTGGCCGACCGGGCCGTCGAGTACCTTGTAGACTTCTGCTTCCGAAGCAAACAGGAACGGCATTTCAAACACGGCCAATTCCGGCAGGAAGTTGCCGATCGGGCCGTTGGTGATAACACCGGCGTGCACGGTACCCATCTGCATGCCTTCGATCAAGGCTCGCTCATCACCCAGCGATGCATTGGGGAAAATCTCCACTTTGATTTTTCCCTGCGATTTCGTTTCCACCACTTCTTTGTATTTAAGGGCAGTGATGTGATAGGGGTCTTTTTCGTTGACAACATGGGCCAACTTGATTGTTTTGACTTCCGGCGTTGCCGGCGCACCGGCCGGTTTGGCTTCCGGCTTGGAGGAACCGCATCCGGCGGCTACGAAGAGAAATACCAAGGCCATGGCAAGAGCGAAATACCGTTTGGATCTGGACATTCATTCATCTTCCTTTCCGTTTTCGTTTTTAAAATGCTTGGGCGAGGAGCTAATAGATACAAAAAGACCCTGCAGTCGGTTCTGGTGAAAGAAACCTTCCGCAGGGCCTTTTATGCCCACGGTGTAACGCGGCGCCATTGCCGCGAGCTGCGCCGCTCGGTCCAGTCCTGCTGTCAGCGGAACCCTAGACGCACTCTCTTTCAAAGCGAGAAAACAAAGACTCGATGAACTTTGTATACAAGGTACCATCTTTGGCGGCAGCCTGTCAAGAGAATTTTGCGAATTATTAACGATATTTGACTGAAGCTTTACGAAATAAACCTATGTTGTAATTTTTAGACCGGATTTTCTGGTTGTTATTCCTCAAACCAGCAGCGGACGCCGTTAATCTCATAATCAATGATAATGGGGAAGGGATTCGGCCACGCAAAGCGAAATTTATTAATTGAAATACAAATTTCTTCAGACGGTTGAGGAGGTATATGATATGAATATGAAAAAGGCGCTGACGATTGCCGGGTCGGATTCCGGCGGCGGTGCAGGGATTCAGGCCGACCTGAAGACATTTGCGGCGCATGGCGTGTTCGGCATGAGCGTCATCACTGCGATAACCGCGCAAAATAGCCTCGGCGTTCTTGCAGTGCAGGATGTCCGGCCGGATATCATTGCCAAACAGATCGAAGCGATTTTTGAAGATATGGGAACAGATGCCGTAAAAGTGGGGATGGTGTCGCAACCGGAAACAATCCGGACGATTGCCGACGGTCTGCGCAAATATGCAGCCCCGCTGGTTGTCATCGATCCGGTGATGGTGTCAAAAAGCGGTTACCATCTTCTGCAGCCGGAGGCCGAGGCGGTGCTGATCCAGGAACTGTTGCCGCTGGCTGACGTGGTGACGCCCAACATCCCTGAGGCGGAAGCCATCGTGAAACGCTCTATCCTCACCCTGCCGGATATGGAAGAGGCGGCCCGTGCCATACATGCGATGGGAGCGAAGAATGTCTTGCTCAAAGGCGGTCACCGGGAGGAAGACGCAACCGATGTCCTGTTTGACGGCCGGAATTGTCACCGGCTCACCGCAGCACGGGTGCCGACAAAAAACACCCACGGCACGGGCTGTACCCTGTCTTCGGCCATCGCGGCCAATCTGGCGAAGGGGTTGACGGTAGCGGCTGCGGTTGTCGAAGCAAAACGCTATATTACCGTTGTAATTGAGCACGCTTTGTCCATCGGCAAAGGTGTCGGCCCGACACACCATTTTTATGAGTTATACCAAAAAGCAGGATTCGTCAATGAATAGGGAGCAGGAGTGGTTGGCACAAATTGCTGCCGCCCTGGGACGAGTGCGGGGCAGGCAGCCTGTTATCCATCATATCACCAACTATATCAGCATCAATGACTGCGCCAATGCAACGCTGGCGATCGGCGCGTCGCCGATCATGGCCAATGACCCGGATGAAGTTGCGGAGGTAACGTCGCAATCGGCTGCGTTGGTGTTGAATCTGGGCACGCCCAATACCCGGATGCTGGATTCACTGGAAGCGGCCGGCAAACAGGCGAATACGCTGGGGATTCCCGTCGTGTTCGACCCGGTCGGCGTTGGCTTTACCCGAGTACGGACCCGTGCCGTGGCTCAGTTGCTATTATCAGTCCGGATGACGGCCGTACGGGGCAATCTGGCGGAAATCAGCCGAATGGCCGGATTGGAGGTTGCCTCGAGGGGAATCGATGCGTTGTCGGCTCAAAACAATGCCGCCGATACGGTGAAACGGGCCGCGCAAAAGCTCGGCTGCATCGTGGCGGCCACCGGCATTTCCGACTATATCAGCGACGGGCGGACAGTAATCCGAATCGATAATGGTGATCCGCTCATGGCGCGTGTTACCGGCACCGGTTG
>CAZOJA010000284.1:0-3404 GCA_964579955.1 uncultured Veillonellaceae bacterium
GTGATGGAGACCGGTTCGGTCGCGGTTACCGGTGCAGCGTCGGAATTGCTGCATAACGATCATGTTCGTCGCGCCTATCTGGGAGAGTAAATCTAGAAAAGGAAAGGAAGGATTCTCGATGTTCAAACAGAAAACGAAGTTCCTGAGTGCCCTTGCCCTGAGTGCAGTGATGTCGGTCAGCCTGCTTGCCGGTTGCGGCGGCGGCGCAAAAGAACCGGCCAAACCGGCAGTCCAGGCGCCGATCAAACTCGGCGTTATCGGCCCATACACCGGACCGAATGCAAAGCCCGGCCAAAGCATGAAGCAGGGCGTTAACCTGGCGGTGGAAGAAATCAATAAAGCGGGCGGCGTGAAAGGTCGCAAACTGGAAGTGCTGTTCGAAGACGACGCCTCGGTGCCTGCCCAGTCGGTTTCTGCTACCGAGAAACTGATCAACAAGGACGAGGTGTCCTTCTTGATCGGCACATTCAACAGCGCAACCACTCTCGCGGACATGAAGATCATCGAGCGCGACAAAACTCCGATGCTGGTACCCATCGCAGTAGCGATCGAAATTACCGAATCGGGCAACAAATGGGTGTTCCGCAACTCGGCAACCAATCCGATGCAGGCTGAACAGCTGATGAACTACATCTATAAGGAAACAAAACTGCGCAAGTTTGCCGTACTGCACGAAAACACCGACTATGGCAAGGGCTTGATGGTTGCCGTGCAGAACTATGTCAAGAAGAACGGCGGTTCCATGATTGCCGAATCGTACTCGATCGGCGACACCGATTTTTATGCCCAATTGACCAAGATCAAGAACAACGCACCGGAAGGATTGATCATCTGCGGCAATCTTTCGGAAGGTTCCCAGATCACCCGTCAGTTCAAAGAACTGGGATTGAAGGCGCAACTGTTCGGTTTTGGCGGACTGTCCTCCTTTGACTTCAACAATGTTGCCGCCGGTTCGAATGAAGGGTTGATCGCGACCAGTTATTTTGAAAACGCTTCGCCGAATCCGCTGGCCCAGAACTTCATCAAAGCTTATAAAGCCAAGTATAATGTCGACCCCGACATGTTTGCGGCAGCAATCTACGAGTCGGTTTATATCGCCAAAGATGCGATCGAGAAGATGGGTGAAGCCAAGGACATCGCCGCTTTCCGGGTTGCCTTGCGCGATCAGTTGGCAAAGACCAAAGACCTGGCTGGTGTTCAAGGACCGACCACCTTCGATGCCAAAGGGCAGGCTGATAAACAGGTCATGATTATTCAATGGGAAAAAGGACAGAAAAAGATCCTATATCCTAAAGCGAAATAATACTGTCGCGTTATATTTTCGCTAAAATATCAGCTAAAATTTTAAAAAACACCTCAATTTCTTGTTGACAACCACATTTTTGTCGGGTAAAATGAAAACAATTCAAGAAACCGATTGAATGTGGCAATGAAGCCAAATTTGATGTGAGGAGGTTCCTCGCTTATCAAATTTGGCTTTTTTTTCTGCAAAACAAAATTTTAAGTGAGGTGTTTGTTGTGGCAAAAGAACTACTTTACCTGATCCCGGCAGCCAAGTGTGACAAAAAGGAAATCATCCACATTCTGAAGACTCATCCGGAAATCAAATTCGTTTCGATGGTGGGCATCGACCTGGCGGGAAACGACACGGACGAAAAGATCCCGGTTCGCGTATTTATTAAAGACATCGATGATTTTTACAACGGGCATGCGATTCAGACCGACGGTTCGTCTGTGGTGCTGACCGGCATCGCTACCTTGAACAATGCAAAAGTTGACATGTATGTCGACCCCAGCGTGAATTGGTATGTCGATTACAACTGGGAATCGGAAGACGAAGAGACAGGCCTGCCGGTGGGAACGCTCCGCATTCCGGCATTCCTGGTGCATAACGGCCTTCGCGTCGACTCGCGTTCCATTTTGACTCAAACGCTCGAATATGTCGGCGCCGAAATCAAAGCGCTGCTGAAGAAGGCCGGCAAGGTGCCGGGCCTGGAGCACTTGAAGGCTTCCGAGATTGATGAAGTTTTATTTACGATTGGAACCGAATTGGAGTTCTGGGTGAAAACCCCGACCGAAGAAACACATGTGGAAGAACTGTCCGCTACCCAGGTCATGCAGGAAAACTACTGGCAACGTACTCGCGGACAGGCACGGACCGCACTGGAAGATGCGATGCTGATGCTGGAAGCTTATGGTTTGCAGCCGGAAATGGGCCATAAGGAAGTCGGCGGCGTAAAGGCCAAAATCGGCGAATCCGGCAGTCTCGACCACATCATGGAACAGATGGAAATCGACTGGCGCTTCGCTCCTGCGGTTCAAGCCATCGACAATGAATTGCTGGCCCGGATTCTGGTCAAAGAAGCCTTCCGTCTGAATGGACTGGAAGTTTCGTTCCAAGCCAAGCCGATCATCGGCGTGGCAGGAAACGGGGAACACACCCACACCGGTATGGCGGTGCGCCTGAAATCTGGCAAAATCGTCAACCTGTATGCACCGAAAGACATGAAGAAAGACTTCATGAGTTCGGTCGGTTATGGCGCGATCATGGGTCTGCTCAAGAACTACGAGGTGGTCAACCCGTTCGTCACTTCCACCAATGATGCGTTTAACCGTCTGAAGCCCGGCTTCGAGGCGCCGGTATGCATCGTGACCTCGCTCGGACACAGTCCGGAAGTGCCCTCACGGAACCGGACGATCCTGGCAGGATTGGTCAGAGACGTCGAGAACCCGCTGGCAACCCGCTTTGAGATTCGCGCATTCAATCCGTTGAGCAATTCGTACATTGGCGTCGCCGCTGCGTATCTGGCAATGCTCGATGGCATCAAAGCCGCCATCAGTTCTGGAAAAACCAATGCCGAATTGCTGGACGAACTTTCCAAAGAGCCGGACGCCGAAGGATTCTATCTGGAAAAAGGTCGCGCCTATCGCAGCGAACATGATGTGTTCGACGACTACACCCCGGAACAACGCGACAAGATGTTTGGCAAACCACCTGCCACTGTGTGGGAGAACATGGAAGCCTTGAAGTTGTACCCGGAAAAGCTCAAAGTGCTGAAAGCCGGCAATGTGATGCGACAAGACCTGATCGACGCCTTTGTCAACGGAGCATTGTTGCGCTGGAAAGTCGAGCTGATCGACCGGATTATCCCGCAATATCTCGATACAGTCCGCTCTGTCGTCTGCATGCATTGCGATGACAATCCTGTGGATGATGCGGCCTGGGACAAAATCAACGACTTACGGCTCTATCTGGCCAAAGATGGCGAACAGAAATCTCTGTTCAGCCGCCTGCGCGAGGCGCTGACCGCCGGTAAATACGGCGAGGCTTCTGCGATGCAGCAGGAAATGACAGCCAAAATGGGTGAGTTGGAAGCCCTGTATGAAATCTACAAACGTAACCT
>CAZOJA010000285.1:0-3402 GCA_964579955.1 uncultured Veillonellaceae bacterium
GAATACATCCTGACCAACTGACTGCTCAATCGCCTCGCCCTGCCGGTCCACCAACCGGTATTGCGGCCCGCAAACCGGACAAGCGTTCGGTTGGGCGTGAAAACGCCGGTTGGCAGGATCGTCGAATTCAAGCTGACACGCATCGCACATCGGAAACGCGTCCATCGTCGTCCGCTTTCGGTCATACGGTGTCTGGCGGATGATCGTATAGCGAGGACCGCAGTTCGTGCAATTGGTGAAGGGATAGCGATACCGCCGGTCTTCCGGATCGCCGATTTCACGGCAGCAGTCGTTGCAGGTCGCAATGTCCGGCGAAACAAAGGGTACCGCCGAAGAAGGCTCCTCGCTTTCAACGATGAGAAAATTCTGCTCACCGCATTCAGCAACCGGCATAAATTCCAATGAATAGATCTCGGCCGGCGCCGGTTTCTCCCGCTGCAAGGCAGCTATAAATTCATCCAGCTCGGCTTCGCTGCCTTCGACTTCAATATGAACGCCATCGGTCGCATTGTTCACCCAGCCGGCCAGTCCGCGCCGCGTCGCCAGCCGGTGGACAAAAGGACGGAAGCCGACGCCCTGGACGATGCCGCGAATCAAGATATGCCTGCGCATTCATTTGCCTCCCGCCTGTTTCTGCCTGAAATATATTACGACAGAAGCCGGAGCAAACCCTTTAAGGAGACTGCCGCAAACCATGCATGAAGTTTCGATCATTCAAAGTCTGCTGGACCAGGTGGAACGGTTCGGCGCAGAATATGCCATGAACAGGGTGACCCGAGTCGTCGTGCGGATCGGCGAAGAAACCTGTGTCTGCGAAGACTCTCTGCAATTCGCCTTTGCGGCGATCAGCCGGGGCACCCTGGTCGAGGACGCAGAGCTGGTCATCGAACGCACGCCCGGGCGGGCGCTGGATTTACAGACCATCGAAGGAGAGCAGGAGGACACGGCCGGTGAAAATTGACATCAATCAACGGATTCTCAGCCTGCATGAGGAAAAGACCTCCCAGAACAAACAACGCCTGAGTGGCAAGCAAATCGTCACGATTAACCTGATGGGCTCGCCGGGAGCAGGCAAGACATCGCTGCTGGAAGGCGTGATGCCACTGCTCGGCGCCGAACTGCGCACAGCAGTCATCGAAGGCGACCTGTTCACCAGCAAAGACGCCGAGCGGGTGGCTGCGCTGGGGATTCCCGCTGTCCAGATCAACACGCGGGGCGCCTGCCACCTTGACGGCAGCATGATGGCGGACGCGATGGACCAGTTGCCGCTGGACAATCTCGATTTGCTGATCGTCGAAAATATCGGCAACCTCGTCTGCCCGGCTGAATTCGACCTGGGTGAGGATTTTCGGCTCTGCCTGCTCAGCGTGACCGAGGGAGAGGATAAAATCAGCAAATACCCCCTGATGTTCAAAGATGCCGACGCCGTGGTGCTGAACAAAGTCGACCTGTTGCCTTACGTCAATTTTAACCGGGATGAATTCTATCAGGATTTGCGTCTGCTCAATCCGCAAGTCTGCGTGCTGGAAGTCTCCTGTCGCAGCGGCGAAGGATTGTCGGCGCTTGCCGACTGGTTCAGGCAATCGGTGGCCCGCAGACGGCAGGAATTGTTGCATAGGGAAAATCAAGAGAAGGGATGAACAGTAATGTGTATCGGAGTTCCCCTAAAACTGCTGGAGCGTGACGAATACAGCGGCATCGGTGAAATTGAAGGCGTGCAGCGGCGTGTCTCGCTGGCGCTGGTTCCTGAGGCCAGGGTCGGCGATTATATCCTGATTCACGCCGGTAGCGGCATGAAAGTGATTGATGAACAGGCCGCAGCGGAAACGCTCGCCTTGCTGCGCAAAATTCAAAATGAAACCGACTGACGGATTCCGTAGCGCCGAATTGGTCGATACGCTGGCCAGCCGGCTGAAAAAGACAGTGCAAAAACCGGTCAAAGTCATGGAAGTCTGCGGCAGCCATACCATGTCGATCTTCCATCACGGCATCCGAGAACTGTTGCCTGACAAGCTGCAATTGCTGTCCGGCCCCGGCTGTCCGGTCTGTGTCACACCGCAGGACTACATCGACAGCGCGATTGATCTGGCTCAAAACAGCGAGGTCATCCTGACCAGCTTCGGCGACATGCTGCGGGTACCGGGCGCCAAGGGCAGTCTGTCCCAGCAAAAGGCGGCCGGCCGTGATATCAGGGTTCTGTACTCGCCGCTGGACGCGTTGGAAATCGCCGCAGCCAACCCGCAGCGTCAAGTGGTGTTTCTCGGTGTCGGATTTGAGACGACGGCGCCGGTGGTCGCTTTGGCAATCCAAGCTGCAGCCGAGCGCAACCTTGCCAATTTTAGCGTGTTTTCCGCCCACAAGCTGGTGCCGCCCGCCATGGAGGCGCTGTGCCTCGACAGCGGCCTGCAGGTCGACGGCTTTCTCTGTCCCGGTCATGTCAGCATCGTAATCGGCCTTGCCCCATATCGCTTTTTGTCCGAAAAATATCAAAAACCGGCGGTGATTGCCGGTTTTGAAATCGTCGATATCTTGCACGGGTTGCTATTGATCGCCGAGATGTTGGAGCAGGGAAAACCGGCCACAATCAACGCATACTCTCGCGCGGTGGCGGATGAAGGCAACCCTGCGGCCCGGCAAATCATCGAGAGGGTCTTCGCTCCGGCGGACAGCGTTTGGCGCGGCCTGGGACAAATCGTTCATTCCGGTCTGCGAATACGACCGGAATATAGGCGTTTTGACGCAGCCGTGCGATTCGAGCTGAAAGAAGCGGCGCAGCAGACGCCAAACGGCTGCCGCTGCGGCGATATCCTGCGCGGTGCGATCACGCCGCCGCAGTGCCCCTTGTATAAAAAGGCCTGTACGCCACAAGCGCCGCTGGGCGCCTGCATGGTCTCCAGCGAAGGCGCCTGCGCCGCCTATTACAAATACAGCATCGACTGAGGAAGGAACGAACAAATCATGGATACCGTCACGCTCGCCCACGGTTCCGGCGGCAGTCTCACCAGCCAATTGATCAGCGACCTTTTCCGCCGCCATTTTGACAATCCCTATCTGGCGGAAGCCCACGATGCGGCCCGTCTGCCGTCTTCCAACCATAAGCTGGCCTTTACCACCGACTCCTACGTCATCAATCCACTGGTGTTCCCCGGCGGCAACATCGGCAAGCTGGCCGTCTGCGGCACGGTGAACGACCTGGCGATGAGCGGCGCAAGGCCGCTGTATCTCAGTTGCGGCTTTATCATGGAAGACGGCCTGCCGATGACTTTGCTGGAGGAAATCGTGCGCGCGATGGCCGAGGCGGCCCGCGAAGCCGGGGTGCAGATCGTGACCGGCGACACCAAGGTCGTGAACCGGGGGGCCGCTGACAGGCTGTTCATCAATACCGCCGGTATCGGCGAAATC
>CAZOJA010000286.1:0-3387 GCA_964579955.1 uncultured Veillonellaceae bacterium
TTTTCCGCGATAATGGCTTCGTAGATCTCACCGCGATATATCTTCACGTCCCGCGGTGCGTCCACCGCGATCCGCACGCTGTCTCCCTTGACTTCGACCACAGTCAGGGAAACATTGTCACCGATAAAGATCTTCTCTCCCGGTTTTCGTGTCAGTACCAGCATATGCTCAGCCCCCCTGACCAGTTTGTTTGGGGGCGGGTTTCATCTTGATCCCTTCAGGAAACAGCAGTTGTTGGACCGAATAGTGTTTGTTCTCGATGATCAGCTGCGCTCCGAGACGTTTGACCCAGTTGATGATAATCGGCGCCAGCAGGTTGACGGTCATCTGTTCCAGCGTGTCCCGCATCGTCGCCACCGTATAGACGTGCGGCGGGTTCTCGGCGGAAAATCCCCATTCGGCTGCCATCCGGTCATCCAGTTCGAACATGTAGTCGTTGAAGAACCGGTAAGGATCGGCCAGCAGGAAGGTCAGGTCAGGGTTCTTGATCGATTGCATGATCGAGAACGGACTGTCCGCTTCGTAGGGAAACAGGGCGAATTGGGTTTCGTCGGCGAATCCGGGCAGGCCATCGACAAAGCTGATGATGCACTCCTCCGGAACTTCCAGTTCACCGAAACGGGTTGTTTTAATAATCATCCGATCGCCTCCTGCCGCAGGTCGTAATTCACGGGCTTGACGGTCTGTTTCGCCCGGACTTCGTCCCGCTTCCGATCCAGGCTAAACCCCTCCGGGAACAATGGCTGCCGAACCGGATACGAAGAGTTGTGCAATGTCATCTGCACGGCGGTCCGGTCGGCCCAGTTCACCAGAACCGGCCCCAACAGGTTCACCGTCGCGTCTTCCAGCTTGTCATGCAATGTAGTCAAGGTGTAGACCGCTGGCGGGTTCTCGTCGGAAAAACCCAGTTCTGCCGCCAGATCATCATCGACCTCAAATACATAACCGTTGAAGAAACGGTAGGGATCGACCAACAGGAACGTCAGTTCCGCGTTGCTGACCGATTGCAGGATGTAGAACGGGCTATTTTCTTCATAAGGGAACAGAGCAAAGCGTTTGTGGCGGGGAAAACCGGCGAGACTGCTGACAAAACGGATGATACATTCCGCAGGTACGTTCAGTTCGCCAAACCGGGTGGTCTGAATTCTCATCGAGGGTCCCTCCTCATTCGACTCTATCAAGTCAATCCTGTATTGATCCTGATGTCCTTTTTGATTTTGTGATCTAATATGTGACAGCCGTTTCTGCAAAGAATTCGCGCGGTTTCCCTTGCAGTGGCTGGAGTTGCCGGAACGGTCGGAAGCGGGGGCTCAATTCTTCGATTACTTTTTGCAGTACCGCATCCCAATCGCCGGGCTGATTCTGACGGAACAAGCGCATCGACGGATACCAGGGACTGTCCTGTCGCCGAAACAGCCAGCGCCAATGCGAATCAAACGGCAGCATGGTCCAGACCGGTCGACCGATCGCCGCAGCCAGGTGGGCCAACGGTGAATCGATCGCGATAATCAGGTCCATATTGGCAGCCAGTGCAGCCTGATCGGCGCAGTCGCGCAGACTGGCCGAGAAATCGGCGATAGGCAGTTCATAGCGTGCTATGTCCTCAGTTGCGGCCCTGTCACTGTGCAGACTATACCAGGATATCCCCGGCAAACTTACCAGTTGTTCCAGACTCCCCGGCAAAATCGACGCCGCTTGTTCTTCGGTACGCGACCAGGCGAGCCCGACGCGGAACGATCTCCAGTTCAGCCGTTTTGTCCAGGAGTGGGTCAGAAAGGGATCGGCAAACAGATACGGGATGTGCGACGGAATCGATTCCAGCGTGGTTCCCATAACCCTTGGCAAGGAAGCGAACGACACGCTTTGCTGGTACTGGACCTCTCGCGTGCCGGCATTCGTTGCTTCGACGATTTCGTCGACACATTGCAGGTTGCTGAACAACCGCATCAACGGCCTGGGCACGGCGACGATCAATGTTTCACAGCGTGCCTTAAGTATTGGCAGGTATCTGGCGAATTGCAACGTGTCCGCATGATCGGCTTCGCTATACACCAGTAGCCGCCCGGCAACGGTTTCGCCATTCCAGTCGCCGCTGCGCTTTGCGGCGGCAAATCCTTGCTGCAGCAATCCCGCCTTTAGTAACGCCCGCGAACGCTGCTGCCTCAGCTCGGCGCTGCCGGGACTCAGCAGGGCGGCTCGGTCGATATGCATCAACCCTTCCGGGGTTTGCCCAGACCAAGCCAGTAAATATCCCAACCGGAAATGATAGCCGGCGTTGCGTGGATCCAGGGACAACGCTCGTCGATATTGTGCCGCGGCTTCTTCCATACGGCCCATCGTCTGCAGCAGCTCGCCATAGTCGGCAAAAATCCTGGCATCATCATGCTTATAGTGGGTGGCTGTCTCAAACAGCACTCTGGCTTCCTCATGCAATCCCCGTTCTTTTTGCAGCAAAGCCAATTTGTAATAGTTATATCCATCATGGCGACGGATCTCCATCATACGCCGCAGGGTTCTTTCGGCGGCAGCGAAGTCTGCCTGTGCTTTGTAAACCTGCCACAGCAAATCATACGCCTCAATATGCAACGGATCCACGGCGAGAGCACGACTGAGCAACACAACGGCCTGATCGAGATTACCGGTCTGCCAGGCAATCTCCCCCAGATACAAAAGCGCGGGAGTGTGCCGCGGCCGGGCTTGCAAAACCTGTCCATACAGACCGATCGCCTCGCCGAATTCTCCCAGTTGATGATGACGCCTGGCCTGCTGGTACAGCAAGCTGGTTCGTGTTTGCGGTTCTGTGCGTCTGTTCATCGCCAAACCCCATCCCTGTTTTTGGGCGCAAAAAATAGCCTTCAATCCCTTGAATGACAAGCGGAATACATGCTGGGTATTCGCTCCATCCTTGGAACTAAAGGCCTTCCCTGTCTTGCCTTTTATATCGGAAATATCTTGCCGAGACTTAAATGTTTTTCTAAGATTTCATGCGATATTTCTGATTATGTTTTAATATCGACCGAAACCTGGGCCGGTTGAAAATCGCCGGGTTGCCGGTTCACGTCGTAGCGGATGTCCGGCCGGGCAATACTCACATAGTCTACAGTTACTGGCACAGGCTCTGCAGCAGATGCAGCCAGGGCTCCCACCGTGGCCTGCCTGTTGGCGACAGCGTCACCATCGGCGGCAATCCGTCCAATCGTAGCCAGAACCGTCTGATAGCCGCGCTGGGCATCGTCACGCGTGGTGTCGGGGATGGTTTTCAAATTGTAGGATGCCCGGCTGGGATATTGATCAATTGCCAAATCGCCTTTTAGTTTTGGCAAGTCCAATCGGGCCGGCGTAATTTGAATATGCAGCGACGGGATTCCATTCACGTCGTCACCCCCA
>CAZOJA010000287.1:0-3382 GCA_964579955.1 uncultured Veillonellaceae bacterium
TTTTCTTGCCGCATTAAGTCCATTATTTTAAAACAAACTCCCGTCGCATCGTCCCGCAGCGTGCCACTTTCCGCCAGTCGTTCCAGCGCCGCCACATCCGCCTCGAAATCCTTCCCGTCCGGCGACCAGAAGTTGTTATTCTCAGGCTGCGCCAGGGCATCGGTGAAGCCGTCGGTAAGAAAATGAAAACAGTCGCCTGCCGCCACAGGGAACACACCTGTCTCGAACTCCGCGTCTTCGAACATGCCGACAAACATCCCGGGAGTGTCTATCTTTCTCCCGTTGACATAAAAACTGGTTATGCCGGCGCCGACATAGCGCAGCTCCCTTCGGAACAAATCCAGCTCAAACCCCAGCAACGTGGCGTAGGAAGCCTCGACAAAATATTTTGACGCCTGCGCATTGATCCGCTGGACTTGCTCCAGCAAAGGGGTTGGTGCTGCAGCGGCTTCCCGCAGGAGTACGCTGATGGAAGCGGTCTGCAGCGCAGTGGCCACTCCATGCCCGGATACGTCGATCAGAAACCCGCGCAGCAACGTACCGCCGTTTTGCCACTCCATCTGGTAAGAGTCTCCGCCGACGAGATGCGACGGATAGAAGAGACTACGGAGGTTAATCAGGGGGGACACAGGCAGCGTCGGCAACAATTCCCGCTGCACCCGACCGGCCAGGTTCACGTCCCGGGACAGTTCCGCCTCGCGGAGGCGCTCTATCGTCATGTCGCGCATGCTGGCCAGCAAGAAGTCACGTCCGTCGAGGGTGATCACCGTACCTGTCCGCTCGACAACAACCGCAGTGCCGTTCCTGCGGCGTAACCTAAGGACTTCAAGCGGTAAAAAGCGCTGTTGCTTTAGTGTTTTTCCATACCGTTCTTCCGTGATGCTTGGTGACTCTATCGTCACGCGACTGACGTACAGTGGTGCATCCTCAGGCAGGGAATAGCCGAAAAGCTCGGAATAGCGTCTGTTGATCTCTACGATTTCCTGGGTTTCTATGTCCACTACCGCCTGCGCTTCTGAAGACTGATCCATCAAGGCCCGGTAGCGCTCCTGCCCGGCACGGATCTTCTCTTCAGCCTGCTTGCGTTCGATCGCCATCGAGACCTGCGCGGCGATGATGGAGAGCACTTCACAATCGTCAGGCTGAAAGAGATGCTCCGATATTCGGGAAATTACGGCAAGCACGCCGATTTTTTCGCCGGTAGAAGTAAATAAGGGCGCTCCCAGCCATTCTTGTATGGGCGAGTCGGTTTGACGGACCACTTCGCCACATGCTAGCAACTGTTGCAGTACATCTGCAGTTATATGCAGAGTTCGCCCCTGCTTCAACGTGTATTCTGTCAACCCTTTTCCCACCGGTCTTCGCTTCGCCACATAGCTAGACGAGTCCCGGCTGTAACCGTCCACGATTTGCTTGTTCGTTTCGTCGAGAAGAGCCAGATGGAAAATGTCACTAGGCAAAACCTGGTTCGTCAACCGATTAACCGTTGCATACAACTCCTCGAGCGAGGGCGCCGTGCTGGCAGCGTCGGCGATTTCCCGCAACACCGACTGGATCAGCGCATTTCGTCGCTGCGTCTCCTCCGCCTGTTTGCGTTCGGTGATATCGACATGCGTTCCCACCATTCGCGTTGCCCGGCCTTGTTCATCAAAGCCGACGCTCTTGCCGCGGCTTAGGATCCAGCGCCACTCCCCGCTCTTGGTCATCATGCGGAACTCAGTTTCAAAGCTGTTGCGGCGCCCCTCCCTACAGTCTGTGTTTGCCTCCAGCGCTATATCGCAATCCGCCGGATGAACCAAGGCTAACCAGTTTTTTATCTCCATGGGGAATTCACCATTCGCATAGCCGAGCATTTGATAGTAGCCCGGACTATAATAACAAGTATCAGCAAGAAGGTTCCAGTCCCAGAGTCCGTCCCGCGTCGCTTCCATGCTCAGCGAAAAGCGTTCTTCGCTTGCCTGCAGCGCTTTTTCCGTCAGCTTCAGTTCTGTTACATCAGTCACTGTCGAAATCAATAACCGGTACTCCGCCACTTTGACAATATCGGCGGAAAACAAGCCGAATATAGTTTTGCCGGAACGGTTCCGGAGTTCGACTTCACGATTGCGCACCTTGCCGTCCTGAAGCAACTGCTGCCTCCATTGATTCCGCGACTCCGGGTCTCGAAGAATATGCAGGTCTGTAGAACGTTTCCCAATAACTTCGCTGCGCTCAAATCCAAGCGTGCTCAAGAAGGCATCGTTGACATCGAGGTAGATGCCTTCCTCCAGCGTCGATACGGCCATCAGGGCTGTGGTTGTCTGAAAAATCTTAGACAGCTTCTCTTCCGAGATTTTTAGCGCGGAAAGGTCTTTGGAAACGCCAAACAGTGCTGGAGCGCCATTCCAGGTCCCTGTGGTCACCCGCGTTTCGACCGGGATCAGTTCGCCGTTTTTGCTGATCAAAGGGATCGGGCAGAAGTCAACTGTACCGCTGAGCATTTTCTCGACGGTCTGACCGGCCTCCGCCCTCTGGTGTTCGGGATGAACCTCCAGCACAGACCGGCCAATCAATTCTGCCTCCTTGTATTCCAATCGATCCAGGACTGTCTTGTTGACGTGGAGGATATGTCCCCCGACGTCCAGCACAAACAAGAAGTCGTCGATAGAATTGAAGAAACATAGAAAATTGGATTCGCTCTCTCTCGCGGTTGCTTCCAGTCGAACACGTTCGCTAATGTCATGAACGATGAAAAGGAGCATTTCTTGCTGATCAACCTCAAGCGGCGTCGAGTACACTTCCGCCTGCCTGATCTCACCACTAGAAAGGCGATGCGAAACATGGAACACGTTTTCTGTCCGATCTGCAGCGTTTTGAACCTTTTCGGCGATTTCTTCCGGTGTCAGTTGGTTGATTTCACTGATCTTCATTTGCTTCAATTGATCTACTGAATATCCATAGTATTGGGCGGCAGCGGGATTGGCGTCGGCGATCCGCAACGCTTTGCGGTCCACAAGCAGCATCACCGATTTGTTCTCCTGAAAATACGCGCGGAACCGTCTCTCGCTTTCGCTCAAATCATCTTTCATTTTTTTTCGTTCAATAGCAAACTGCATGACGCGCTTCAATTCTCTCTCGCTAAACTGACCTTTCAACAAGTAATCCTGCGCTCCCAGGCGCAAGGCTTCCAATCCCTGCTGCTCTTCCTCGACTCCCGTGATTACGACGATGGCTATCGTGGGAAAGGAAGTCAGCATGTGTCGTAAGGTATCCAGACCTGCACTGTCTGGTAAATTTAAATCAAGCAGCACCAAGTCGACAGATTCCGACATTGCTGTCTGGATTCCAGCGGCAAGCGTACCCGCAGTCACAACCTTAAACCGCAGTTTTCCGCATGCCTCCA
>CAZOJA010000288.1:0-3381 GCA_964579955.1 uncultured Veillonellaceae bacterium
GGCACAGAGGATTATCTAGTAAATATGCCAAGGTTTTCGGGATTATTTCACCGATAAGCATGCTTTTGTGAGCAATCATCCATGCGTTTAACGCCTCTTCAAATTCATTATCAACATCATCTAAAGCAACTCCAGGATCATCCGCTTGCAATCGTGCCCAAGCTGCTTCAAAGGCTTTTATCCTACGTCTTTTTTCCGGGACACTACCAAACCTCTCGTCTGATAAATCTTGAAAAATTGGGTCTGTTTCATGCTCCAGCATAGGGCGAGGCGTTCGCCCTAACCGAGGCAAGACTTCTTCCCTATTCAAAATGGAAAAACATAGGCTATGCAGTGTCTTAGCTACAACATGTTCCGCACCTGGAACTTCCAAAGATGCGATTTCCCTTTTCAAATCAGCGGCTGCTGTTCGCGTAAACGTCACTGCCAATATTCGGTGCGGATCAGCCCCCTGTTCAATCAGCCTAGCGATACGCCTTTTCATAGCGAATGATTTACCGGTACCAGGCCCTGCGACAGCTCTGATTCTAGTTGCCTCCGACGATGCAAAACAAAAAACCGAATCCGTTTGACACAAACCTGCATCCCATGTCATCAAATCACCCTCACTGCCATTTTTATACGCTCAGCCCCGCACCGTACTGCTCCAGCCACGCCACCTGTTTCAGATAATCCGGCAAAATCCGGTCCACTTCATTCCAGAAGCTCGCGTCATGCCGCCGATGCTTCAAATGAGCCAGTTCGTGCACAATCAAATAATTGACTACCGAACCCGGCGCCATCATTACCTTCCAGTGAAAATTGAGCTTGGGGCGCTTCACGGAACACGATGCCCAGCGGTTTTTCAGCTCGATGATCGCCACCGTGTCCACCTGAACACCCATTATTTCAGCGAACTTCTGCACCCGGGGAACAATGAAATCGAGCCCGCGATTTCGGTAAAAAACTCGGAACATTTCCCGCAAATCATCATTGCTGGCCGGTGGCGCATAGAGATAACGGCCCCTAAACACAACTTGATCGACCTCGGGACTAAACTGCAAATAATAGTTGCGACCCAGGTAAAGAAACGCCTGCCCGTTCACCGCTTCGCGAATCACGGCCGCTTCGTTCAGAAGCTGCCGCTTCGCCTGGTATTTGTGTATCCGATACTCATATTGTTTCAGCAGCGCCTCTACCTGCGCATCATCCATCGATTCCGGCACCAGCACGCTGACCGACCCATCCCGTTCGATATAAATGCTGCCAGTTTTTCTGCGGCTTCGCTTGACCGAGACCGAGTAATCCAGCGTCACGACTTGCGCACCTCATTTTCCCGCTGCTTGGCCAAAGACAATATTTCGCGCGTCAAATAGGACGCCTTGCCGCTGACCTCGGCGATACCGCTAAAAGATAGTTCGTCGGATATCTTGCTCTCCAGCGCCCTGCACTCTGACGGTTTTTGCCAAAAGTTTGGGATCGAAAGACTTTCCCTGATCATTGGATACACGGTTTCACTCAAGCGTTTGACAGGCTCCGCCTTGCCCGCATCTTCCTGCGCCACTTCCGCATGCATCATAATCAAATCGTAAAATGGCGCAATGTGCGTCGGCACCGCATCCGCTCTTTCCTCCCGGCCCCTGCCAATTTCTTCGCGAACTTTGGTCAGCTCCAGCACCAGCATATCCCAGTTTTCCTTGTGCGCGTCAAGAATCCGCTGCAACCGTTCGCTAAACATCGTATATAGCGCCGGGTCTTTGTCCATATTCACCTTGATGTGCCAACGAATCGCATGCTCCATTTCCGACGCTTTCGCCTTGCCGGACTTATTATGGGCATTGACCGATTTGGGGAAATCCTCCGACAGCAATTTCACCGGCGGGATTTTCGGGTTGATTCCCATCGATTCCAAGTATTTGTCAATCAGTTTGCGCACCTTTGCTCCGGCCCATTTCAGGTCCATCGTTTCATCCTTGTAGCGGTCACGCATCCGCATCATGATATAGCCCAATCGCTTGGCCGGAATGTAAAACTCCCTGGCCGCTGTTGCATTGAACAGCAAATCCAGACTGTCGTAAAACGCTTTGACATAAGTATCAAACTGGGCTCGGAACTTCACATCAGCGCCCAGCGCCACACAAGTCTCGACCAAATCCCATTCTTCCTGCTCATCCGTCATTCTTTGCTCCAGGAAAGACTCAATCCGCCTGACGCCATATTCCTCGAACAGTTGCACAATCCTCCGATAACGAGCTTCCAGTACCGGAATCTCCTTCTCCAGCCCCCGGAAATAGGCGGTGAGATCTGCCAGCTCCGCTTCATCCGTTTCGGAATAAATGGCCAGCGCTTCTTTCAAATGCGACGCCACGCCGAAATAATCGACAACAATCCCGTGTTCTTTCACATAGCCGTTCTTCATCACCTTGGTGCGATTCACCCGGGCGATGGCCTGCATCAGGTCGTGTTCCCGTAAATTCTTGTCCAGGTACATCACTTGCTCCACCGGTGCGTCAAACCCTGTCAGCAGCCGGTCGCATACACACAAAATCGCAATGCCGGTTTCCGGCTTCTCAAAATGAAAGTCCTTCTTGAAGTTTTCCACCGCATCCCATTCGAGGGCTTCCCGACGAGCCTGCGAAACATAGCCCAATTCGTTGTTATCCGCCATGGTGACGACCGCCGCCACTTTCAAAAAGCGCATTTGCGCCAGCAATTCTAAATCCTGCTCCGCTTCCGGCTTGGCCTCTTCCGCAGCAATGCGGGCTTTGATCGCTTTTTCCAGTTCATATTTATAGCGGCAGGCCGCAATAATCGAACTGGCGACCACCTGGGCCTTCAGTCCGTTGGGCAGCACTTCCTGCGTATAATGTTCGATGATATCGGTCGCAATTGTCCGCACCCGGTCCGTGGACTCCAAATACGCCGTCAGCGTCCCGTAACGCTTTTGAATCTCCAGCCGCTCCGCCTCCGTCCGGTTGCGGAACATATCCTCAAATTCCTGTTTGAATAGCTCTTTGTTGAGAATCTGGTCCTTGCTGGTGCGACCGATATAGAGAATGTCCACGGTGGCCCGGTCCGCCACCGACTCTTTCATTTTGTAGACATCGACAAATGTGCCGAACCGCTCGTGAGTTTTTTGTTTGTGCCGTTCGGTCAAGAGCGGCGTGCCGGTAAAGGCAACCTTCACCGCATTGGGAAACCCAGTAAACAGATTGTCGCCCATATCGCCGGCTTGCGTTCGATGCGCTTCATCGATCAGCAACAAAATCCGCTCGCTGTCGTTAATCGATTGGAACGGCTCAAATTGGGGAACGATGCCGCTATCGATCAGCGACTGCGCTGAAACGCCGCTGCGAGTCAAAAACTTATGCACCATCACCATGTTGAGATTGGCAAACGTGT